>JAPYQX010000328.1 GCA_029937135.1 Nitrospinota bacterium | reverse complement strand
CCCGGAGGCCGCGCCCCTCGGGCGTATCGGTCTCGCCAAGCACCTCGCCGGGCCCAACGTCTGGCCCAATGCCGGGGCCCGATTCCTGTTCCAGAGGATAAGCCCGCCAGATTCGCATTACCCCGGTTCCAGTTTTTGTTTCAGTTTTAGCACCGGCCCCAGCACCCGCGCCGGGCCAGGCCGTCTCGGCCACCGGCCAGGGGCGCAGTCCGCGCACCCTGAGGTCGAGCGCCTTGGCCGGAGCGCCCCAGTCGAGCGGGGCCTCCTCCTTGGTCAGCTTATCGGCCCAGGTAACGAGCGCGGGGTCTTGCTCCCTCTCTTCGGCTTCGTTCCTTTCGAGTTGTCCAAGAGTTTCGGCTAAAAGGCGCCCGCCCGCCTCGGCAAGCCTGTCGTGAAGCGACTCGGAATTATCTCTCGGCTCCACCTCCACGGAGGCGACCCCGAGAATTGCACCTGCGTCCATCTCCTTGGCCACCCGCATCGTGCATACCCCGGTCTCTTTGTCCCCGGCGAGCAGCGCCCGCTGGATCGGGGCCGCCCCCCGCCACCGGGGCAGCAGGGAGGGATGGACGTTCACCCCTCCGAGGGGAGGAACGATCAGAAGTTTCCCGGAGAGATACTGCCCGTAGGCGACCACCACGGCGGCGGCGGGCGAGAACGGGGCGATATCGGCGGCGCGAACCCGCTCGGGCTGACGGACCTCGATACCCAGCTCAAGGGCGCGAACCTTCACGGGAGAAGGAGTAAGCATTCGCCCCCGCCCGGCAGGGCGATCCGGCTGGGTGAATACCGCGGCAACCTCGATCCCGGCGGCGAGAACCGCCTCGAGCGAGGGCAGCGAAAACTCAGGCGTTCCCATGAAAACCACGCGCATCGAATTTCCCCCAATGAACAGGCGCACAGCATCCCTCTCATACGCAGGGACACTTGCGGGGTCAAACGGGAAACAAGCCGGGAGAGTTAAAACAGCGGAAGGTGCTAAAGGAGGGGAGCGGCCTTGGCCAGTTTTTTCAGGCGGCGCTTGATCAACTCCCGCTTGACGCGGTTCAGGCGATCAAGGAGCAGTTTACCGTCGAGGTGTTCAATCTCGTGCTGGAGGACGCGGGCGAGGCGACCCTGAGCGTCGAGGAGGATTTCTCTTCCCTCGAGGTTGAGCGCCCGCACGCGCACCCGCTCCGGCCTTGCGATTTTCTCGAAAATCTCGGGAAGGGACAGACAACCCTCGTCGGCCTCGATCTCCTCCCCTTCGACGGACTCGACCTCGGGGTTCACGAGGACGTGGAGCTGGTCCGGGTCCTCACCGAGCGAGAGATCGATCACGACGAGTCGCAGGATCTCGCCCACCTGGGGGGCGGCGAGCCCGACGCCGGGTGCAGCGTGGACAGCCGCAACCATGTCGGAGGCGAGTTGCTTTATCCGGCCGTCGATGTCTACAACGGGCCGACACTTCTTCCGCAACATCGGATCGGGATAGGTGAGAATCCTGAGTTCCGCCATAATTAACAGCCGTTGCCCTTGAAAAATAGTTCAGAATCGGACGGGGTATCCATCCGGGCCGTCAATTTCTCCGCCCGCCTTGCGTTCCACCTCGTGGCCCGCCCCGGCCGCGCCAGTCAGGGCATCTTCCACGGCCCGGAGACATACCCCGGACGGGAAGCCGCGCCCCATGAGAAACCGGAGCAGCCGATCCCGGAGCTTATCCTTTCCATCGAGCGCTCTCAATCGCTTTTCCGCCGCCCGGAGAGCGGATTCGGCCTCGCCCGCCTCGCCGTAACCCTCGGCCAGCGCGGCCTCGGCGATTTCAGTGGATACACCGATTCCCCTGATCTCCGCCGCCATCGCCCGGCGGCCCATCGGCCGCGCCTGGAGTCGCCTGCGGACCCAGCTTCGCGCGGCGGCATCATCGTCGATGTAGCCGATTCGCTCGAATCGATCCAAAAGAGTGTCGATATCCTCTCTCGGATACCTTTTGGCCTGAAGTTTTTTGCGGAGCTCGGCGCGGGTGTGCGACCGGAGGGTGATGATCCGGAGGGCGGAGACTTTCATCCGTTCGAACGAGGAAAGGGCGTCGTTTCTGTGCCCACCATTCCGCCGGTTTTTTCTTTTACCGCTATCCATCGGAGGCTGATTAAATGAGTTCAATCGCGAAGGCCTTTTAGGTAGTACCAGCCGTACAGCCTGTGCGGCCCGCACCGCTCAAATCAGGCCCAGGCCCGTCTCGGACCGATATGCTTTGGGCGTACATTCCGTTTAGACATACTGGGGGTTCAATTTTAAGTTAACGCGGTGTTGCCGCCTTTTCGGCCCCGCCGGTTGGCGCCCCGCCGGCTTGCACCTCGCCGGTTTGCACCGCCCCGGTTTCCTCCGGCCTTTTCCCGGTCTCGGCATCTTCCGTCGAGGCATCCCCGTGCGGAGAATCCTCAGCCGCGGTATCCTTTTCGGGCATGATAGCCGTCCTTAGCCGGGACTCGATTTCTGCATAAATGTCCGGATTATCTTTCAGAAAGCGTTTGACGTTCTCCCGGCCCTGGCCGATGCGTTCCTCGCCGAAGGAATACCATGCCCCCGACTTATCGACGATTTCCTTCTCGACCGCCAGGTCGAGGACATCGCCCTCGCGTGAAATCCCGAGGCCGAACATGATGTCGAACTCCGCGGTGCGGAACGGGGGCGCAACCTTGTTCTTGACGACTCGCACCCGCGTGCGGTTGCCCACGTTCTGATCGCCTTCCTTGATGGCGGCGATGCGGCGGATGTCGAGGCGAATCGAGGCATAGAACTTCAGGGCGTTGCCGCCGCTCGTCGTCTCGGGGTTTCCGAACATGACGCCAATTTTCATGCGTATCTGGTTGATGAAGATGAAACAGGTGTTCGAGCGGTGGACGACGCCGGTAAGCTTGCGGAGGGCCTGGCTCATCAGCCGCGCCTGGAGCCCGACGTGGTGATCTCCCATGTCGCCCTCAAGCTCGGCCTTCGGGACGAGGGCGGCCACCGAGTCGATTACCACTACATCCACCGAGCCGCTGCTCGAAAGTATCTCGGAGATTTCGAGCGCCTGCTCGCCGGTGTCGGGCTGCGAGACGACGAGATTATCGGTGTCCACGCCCAGCGCCTTTGCATATGTCGGGTCGAGGGCGTGCTCTGCGTCGATGAACGCCGCCATCCCGCCCATCTTCTGCGCCGAGGCGATGATTTGAAGTGCGATGGTGGTCTTGCCCGACGACTCGGGCCCGAAAATTTCCATGATGCGGCCGCGCGGAACGCCGCCGATCCCGAGCGCGGCGTCGAGCGAGATCGATCCGGTCGGAATCGAGGGCATCGATTCGACCATAGGCCCCTCCCCCAGACGCATGATCGAGCCCTTGCCGAACTGGCGGTTGATTTGCGTGAAGGCCGAATCGAGCGCCTTATCCTTGCGC
>JAPYQX010000327.1 GCA_029937135.1 Nitrospinota bacterium | reverse complement strand
GGGGTGGACGCCTCGGTATAAGCCTCGACCTCCGCATCCGGAGCCCCGTGGTCGCCGGGGTCCGGGCCGGACATGACCTCGAGGAGCCGGGCGATATCCTCGATAGAGCGGGCGATGATGCCCACATGGTCGAACGTCCACGACACTTTGACGACTCCGGTTCGGGGAATGCGTCCGTAGGTGGGTTTCAGGGCCTCTACGCCGCAAAAAGCCGCGGGCCTCAGCGTCGAGCCGGTCGTCTGGCTGCCCAGCGCGGCGGGCACCATCCCGGCGGCCACTGCGGCGGCGGAGCCGCTGCTCGATCCACCCGGACTCCGTTCCAGGCTCCAGGGATTCCGGGTGATCGACGGGTCGCCGTTAGCAAACTGGGTGGTCACCGTCTTTCCCAGGGGAATGGCGCCCGCCCCCCGGAGCCGGGCGACACAGGCGGCGTCCTCCTCGGGGACATAGCCCGTGTAGAGGGGCGAGCCCGCCTCTCGCCGGAGCCCCTTGATGTCAAAAATATCCTTTGCGCCGAAGGCGGCTCCCGCTAAGGGACCCTGCGCTTCACCGGCGGCGCGGGTAAGGTCGGCTTCCTCGGCGGCGGCGATGGCTCCCTTCCGGTCCACCTGCACCCAGGCCTTGACGCGCTCCTCGCAATCGTCGATTCGCTCGAGAAGCGAGCGGGTCCATTCCACCGCCGTGAGGTCGCCGTCCGAGATTCGGGCCATTCCCTCGCTCAGCGTCAATCTCCAGTGCTCAGACATCGCCGCGCCCTCCCGGCCCGGATGCGCCCTCCTCCGGCGGCCGGGGAAGAATGGGCTCTTCTTCCTTCTCGAATTTAACGCCGGAGAGCGTGAGCAGAAGAGAGGCCGTATGCCTGGCCACCAATTTCGACTGCTCGTTTTTAGGGAGGCCATATACGACGTGGGCCATCTCCTCAATTTCGGATTCGAGACGACCAGCGTCCCCTCGAAAATCTCCCTCAGCCATGAATTTCTCCTTTGGGATCATGAAAAGCAGGGTTGAACAGATGTTCTCATTCTAGATGCTCTCATTCTAAAGGAGAGGAGCGGGCCGGGCCATTCCCCCCCCCCGGATAGCTCTCCCCAGACCCGAAATTTCCGATAAATCGGCAAAAAACGTTCATTAATGGGCACTTAGCGCCCCTTGACAAGATATTTAGTGAACTGGACCACGAATCCCTTTTCCGAGGACTCTACCTTTATCCGCCAGGACCGATATTAGTAATAGGCCGGCAAGGAAGCCGGTGGAACGACCTACAAGACCCCGGTGATTAAGTCACCGCCCCTGTGGAAGCAAGCTCAAGGATGAGCCAAGAACCAGAGAGGTGAAACGCCATGTTCAGTTTACGGGGAGATTTTGGAGTTTCACCCAGAATCAGAATATACGCCGCCGCACTCGCTTCCACAGGGTTTATCGCCCTTCCGGCGGGCCTCATGGGCTGGGTGGCGGCCTCCGGCGTGGACTTTATTTTCGAAATGCAATCAAGCAAGCCGATTTGGTGGCTGCCGATTTGGTGCCTGGCATTCTTTTGCATCGCGCTGAAACACTTCACCTTCGAGGAAAAGAGCCGGACGGCCAACCACTTCGATGAGCGCCTGAGGAAGGCCGAGGAAAAGTTGCCACTGGCCGTCTAGCAAGATTTTAGACCCTATCGATAACAGGCGCGCCCGCCCCCCCCTGATTTCAGGAAACACCCGGGAGGGCGCCGAAATGACATGCGGCCACCCCGGACAACGGGGGATGCCCCCCGCGATCACCCGAGATTCCCTCTCATCTTCTTGACAGAATTCCTTCCCTTTCGATAGCTTAAGGCCCCTGTCCATTCGGAATGTTTCAGCCGCGGCCTGTTTTTCGCCGGGGCGCTTCGCCGGAGAAAAGTGCATGAACGATCAAAATGTTTCGGCGCCGAGACCCGATCAGCCAATCTCACGCACGCTGATTTCGCCCGAGCGTTTCGGTCAAATCGACCCGTTCCCGGTTCGGATGCTCGAGGAGGCCGGGGTGGAGTGCGTTTTCAACCCGCACGGGCGAATCCTCAAGGAAACGGACATGAAAGAGCTCATCGCCGGGTGCGACTCCGTCATCGGTGGCGCCGAGCCGATCTCGGCCGCCGTGATGGATTGCGCGCCGGATTTGAGGTTTATCTCGCGGTGCTCGGTGGGGCTGGACAGCGTGGATCTTCTGGCCGCCCGCCAGCGGGGGATTCCCGTCTCCTACGTCGCCGGCGCCAATGCCGTTGCGGTAACGGAGTTGACCGTGGGCCATGTGCTCTCGCTTATCCGGGGTGTCAAGGAATCGGACACCTCTCTGCGCAACGGGACCTGGGTCCGCGTGATGGGCCGCTCCCTCGATGAACTCACCGTCGGAATCATCGGGGTCGGCCGGATCGGCAAGCTCGTGGCGAGACACCTCGCTGCCTTCGGCGCGAAAATTATCGCCAACGACCTGGAGCCTGACGAAACCTTCGGAAAGAAAATTGGCATCGAATGGATGGAAAAAGAGCGTCTGTTCATGGAGGCCGATGTTGTCTGCCTCCATGTTCCTGTCACCCCGATGACCAGGAACGTGGTCAGCCGCGAGGTATTGGCGACCATGAAACCGGACGCCATTCTCATCAACACGGCGCGGGGCGGCCTGATCGACGAGGGCGCGCTGGCCCAGGCCCTGCGGTCGGGCCGTTTGGGCGGCGCGGCGCTTGATGTATTCGAGCGCGAGCCCTACGAAGGCGAATTGACGCAAATTGATAATTGTATCCTCACCTGCCACATGGGGGCGAGTTCGCGCTCCTCGCGCCTGCGGATGGAGATACAGGCCGCCGAGAATCTGATCTGCTTTCTGAAGGGGGAGCCCGTCCCGCTGCTGGTGCCGGATTCCGAGTACGACATTCAGGCAATGACCGCACAATAACCCGAAAAAAGTATTTCATTCACACATACGAGGAAAAATCATGCCGAGCAAGAGAATTGAAGGAAAATGCGCCATCATCACAGGGGCCTCATCGGGCATCGGGGCCGCCATCGCCAAGCGGTTCGCCGCCGAGGGCGCTTCGGTCTGGGCGGCCGGGGGGAGAAACGCCGAGGGACTCAAGGCCACCCTGGACGCCTGCACCGCCGAGGGCGTCAAGGCCGGGGGAAAAAGCTACGACCTCTCGGACTCGAACAACGCGGCGACCGTCATCACGGAGGGTGCGGATTTTCTCGGCGGGCTCGACATTTTCGTCAGCTGCGCCGGCGCCCGGAACCACAAACCCCTGACCGAATTCTCGGGCGAGGAGGTGGATTTTCTTTTCGAAGTCAATGCGAAATCCCCCTTCCGCGCATCGGTCGAGGCCGCCAAGATCATGAAGGCCCAAAAAAGCGGGCGAATCCTCATTATCGGCTCGATCCACGCCATGATAGGGATCGAGAACAATGCCCTCTACTGCACCACCAAGGCCGCCAATCACAACATGACGC
>JAPYQX010000326.1 GCA_029937135.1 Nitrospinota bacterium | reverse complement strand
CCTCGCTGGAGGTGATCGCTTTGTCCTGGGCGGGCTTGCGATCAAATCTAGGTGATCTGGCTCCATGCCTGCAACACCCGCGGCGCCCGAACGGCCCGCGGCTCTATTTTTCCCGTCAATCCGGCCCGAATCCGGGCCGAGAGAACATCCCCCCCACCCCGTGGGCGCCACGCCCCGAGTACCGCCCACCGGTTAGGTGGCCCCACCCGAGACCCCAATCAGATAGTGAGGATATCCCCACCCACCCCTCTGCCCGGCCGGCTGGCAAGCCGTAATCAATCGGCTAGAGCCTGAAGGGCGAAAACGATACAAGTTATTAAATATCAATATGATATATAAATAAATAGCACCTGCTATACATGACTTTCGGTATATATACGTTATCCGGTTAGCGAAAGTCAAGCGAAAAAATTTCCTTTTCAATTTTCTCCTTCTTCTAAAAAATTCAGACCCTTCCCACGATCCAATCTCCAACCGAACCCCTTTCAATCTCCCGTTCAAAGCTTTTCCACGCGATTCAAACCGTTCCCGCTCGGGGCTGTCCTTTCACTCAATCCTTTGCCTGGCGAGGCCAATCTCCCGCTCAAACCTTGCACCGGCGCGGAGCCTCAAAAATTTCGCCCCTCTAACCAGATTCTTACAACCCCGATCAGCGGCACAGGGATTATTCGGCCCCTCCGGTTGTTAGGAATGAAAGAGAGGGGAGTGGAGCGGTAATGTTCCAGCCATTTCGGCTCCGCCGAATGAACTCACTTCCTTTGTCCAACGAGGAGCCGGGCCAATGACAACGCTTCAGGGCGCGCGGGCGGCGGAGTTTTCAAAAGCTGATCTTTCCACAAAAAATATCGAAATCTACCGCGAGGGGATAACGGCCGGCCTCGTCGGGGCACTGACGATCGCGCTGTGGTTTCTCGCCGTCGATTCGATTCATGACCGCCCCCTTCTCACCCCGAGCCTACTAGGCACCACGCTGTTCAAGGGCGGAGGCGGCTTCACCTCGCTTTCCACCTACCCCATTTCATTCGCGTCGGCGGCGATGTTCACCTGGGTCCATGGGATGGTTTTCGCCGCGATAGGGGTGGCCGCCTCCTGGCTCCTGAATCTGGCCGAGCGCGACCCGAACCACGGCTTCGAGGTGCTCATGCTCTTTGTCCTCTTCGAGTTCGGGTTCATCTGCCTCGGTCTCATTTTCGCCGAGAGGGTGCTCGAGGCGCTGGCGATTTCTGATATCTTCATCGGCAACCTGTTGGCCGCCGGGGCGATGGGCGTCTATTGCTGTCGGCGGCACCCGGCATTCTGGATTCACCTGTAGGCGAAATTCATCCACGGGAAACAACCCACATCAACTACCTCCCTTCCAGGAAATCCACCCTCCGGCACCAAGGATAAGTAGTCCTATTTTGCTAAAATGAGAGCATTGCCTCATAATTCCGCTTCCGCATCATTCCGGTTTAATGCCTTGCGAATAGGAGCGATAAGCGAATGAAACTAATGCGCTACAACCACAACTCCGAGCCTACTTCACTGGCGCGTCTGGGCGTGATGGTGGAAGGTGAAATGGTGGGAGATCTGCGGGCGGCGTACGCGCGCTGTCTGGTCGAAAAGGGAGACACCCAGGGCCGCCAGGTTGCCGCCCTCCGGATGCCGCCCCACCTCGTGAGTTATCTCCAGATCGGCCCGGCCGCCCGGGACGCGGTTGCCGAGGCAAAGGAATTCCTGGACAAACTCGCATCGGATTCATCGACGACCGGTCTCGACGGCGAAAGTCTCCTCATCCCGCTACCGGAGGCCCGGCTCCACGCCACCTGCAAGCCCACCAAGGTAATCGCCGTGGGACGCAACTATTCCGAGCATCTCAAGGAGGCCGGGCTCGATCTCGACCATAAAGTCCCCTCCGCGTGGATCAAGGCCAACAGCACCATCGTCGGCCCCTACCGGGACATCGTGAAGCCCGACGCGACGCAGAAGCTCGACTACGAGACCGAGCTCGCGCTCGTCATCGGGAAAAAGTGCAAGGATGTCCCCGAGGATAAAGCCTACGATGTCATCGCGGGCTACACGGTTTTCAACGACATCTCGGCGCGCGATGTGGTGCGGATCGAGCGCAACGAAGGCAACCAACTGCTCGGAAAGATGTTTAATACTTTCGCCCCGATGGGGCCCTGGCTGGTCACGAAGGATGAGATCGAGGACCCCATGAATCTGCGGCTCATGACGCGGGTTAACGGGGAAACGCGCCAGGACGGAAATACAAAGGACATGATCTGGACCATTCCCCAACTCATCGCCTATCTCTCCCAGATGACCCTCGAGCCCGGTGACGTTATCGCCACCGGAACCCCCGAGGGGACGGCGAACGGCCACAAGGAAGGCGACTGGTTTCTGAAGGAGGGCGATGTGCTCGAATCCGAGATGGAAAGGGTCGGATGTCTCCGCAACAAGATCGTCAACGAGCCGGCCCACGAGAAGTCCTGGACATGGTAACCGACCCGAGGTTCTTCCCGCGCGAGGGCCGGGCGGGCGATCCGGCGAGTTCGTTTTCATTGGCCGAGCGGGACCGCAGGTGGAGCGCCACGCGCGCCAGCATGGAAGAGCGCGGCCTCGACTGCCTCCTGGCCATCGGCCGGGGAGCGAACGGAAACGGCAGCGTCCGGTGGCTCGACGGCGGCGATTTCGGGGAGCGCAACCTCGTATTCCCCATGAAGGGCGACCCGCTCACCTCCCGGACGCTTCAAAACTGGGGGAAGTGGTACACCGAGTGTTGCTTCGAGGGCGTCCGCTACCGGGGCCACGAGGGAAAAATGAGCATCGTCGCCACCGAAGCCATCCGGGAGATGGGCTACGAGAAGGGCGTCATCGGTATCGTCGGCCTCATCGGCGGCGGCTTCGGCGTCGAGGGCAGTATCCCCTACATGACATTTCAAAATTTAAAGCGCCTTCTTCCCGATGCCGCTTTCCGCGACGCCTCGGACCTGATCTCGAAACTCCGCATCATCAAATCGCCCGAAGAAATCGCCATGATGGAAAAAGCCTCCGAGATGGCGAACATCGAGATTGATGCCGTACTCCGCCACGCCCGGCCCGGGGTCCGGGAATGCGATGTATTCGCCGAGATGTATTCGGCGAGCCTGCGCGCGGGCGCCGAGCCGGGGCGCGACAGCTTCGCTATTCTCTCCTCCGGGAAAGGGTGGCCCGTGAACCGAAGGTCCACCGACAGGCTCCTGTGCCGGGGCGACATGCTCCAGGCCGGATACTATGCCCGCTACGGCGGCTACTGGAGCCATCCTCACACGGCGATGTCCCTGGGCCCGATGGACGATGAGTTCAAGCCCCTTTACGAGGCCGTGCGCGAGGCGGTGGACAACGCCCTGGCCGCCCTCAAGCCGGGCACGCCCTGGTCCGAGGTGGACCGGGTCGCCTCGGAGCCCGTCACCCGGCGCGGCTACTATCACGAAATCCCCCAGATC
>JAPYQX010000325.1 GCA_029937135.1 Nitrospinota bacterium | reverse complement strand
ATGCCTACATCGCCCGCCTCGCCGCCGCGCCCGTGAGCCGCCTCCGGCGGGACGAGCAATTCGCTTACTGGGTTAACCTCTATAACGCGCTGACGGTGAAGGTGATCCTCGACCATTATCCAGTCAAATCGATCCTGGCGGTGAACATATCCCCCGGCTGGTTCACGTTCGGCCCCTGGGATAAAAAACTTCTCGTTGTCGAAGGGGAAAAATCAGTCTCAACGACATCGAACACCGCATTCTCCGGCCCATCTGGCGTGACCCGCGAATTCACTACGCCGTGAACTGCGCTTCGCTGGGCTGCCCGAATCTCGCCCCCGTCCCGTAGACGGCCGGGCGGGTGCGGGAGATGCTCGACGAGGCGGCGAGGGCCTACGTCAATCAACCGCGCGGAGCGCGGTTCGGCGGCTGGGGGTTAATCGTCTCGAGCATTTACGAATGGTACCAGGCCGATTTCGGCGGCACCGATGCCGGCGTCATCCGCCACCTGAAAAAATACGCCGCCCCGGCGCTGGCCGAGCGGCTCGGATCAGCGGACAGAATTCACAACCACGAGTATGACTGGGATATCAACCTCGCAGGTTCCGGCAACCTCGTAAAAACTGGCAACCTCGCAAGAACCGGCGGAGCCCCCAAGGACGGAGCCCTCAAGAAGGTGAACTGATCTTCGCGGCGGAAGGTCCTGGGTCCACCGGAGGGTCCGTCCCCCGCCGAAAAAGACCTGCTTCAGTTGACCTCCGCGATGCTTACCCTTTACATTCGTGCGGTTGAGTTTTCACCTTGCCGGTTGTGATCTGGCCCGTTGGCCGTGGAGTGGCGAAATGAAACAAAACGCGCACTGGTACTTGTCCTCCATCGGCGCCAAGCTGGTGATGGCCACGACGGGCGTGCTTCTTTTCGGGTTCGTTCTCAGTCATCTGACGGGCAATCTGCTGATGTTCGCCGGGCCGGATGCGATGAACGCTTACGCCCACTGGCTCCAGGAAAAAGGCATGCTGCTCTGGGCCGCCCGTGCGGGTCTCCTCGTGATTTTCACGGTCCATATCGGCTCGGCCATCCGGGTTCACCGCCAGAATCGGGCGGCGCGGCCCGATTCCTACGCGGTCTCGAGCTATCTGGCCACGACCTACGCCGCGCGCACGATACTCGTCAGCGGGCTCGTGGTCCTGGCGTTCGTGATTTATCATCTCCTTCACTTCACCCTCGGCGTGACGAACCCCGAGTATTTGCTGATGCTCGACCCCCAGGGCCGGCGGGACGTTTACGGCATGGTGGTCACCGGCTTCGAGAACCGGGCCGTCGCCCTGAGCTACGTCGTGGCGATGCTTCTTCTCTCTTCGCACCTGAGCCACGGGCTCACCAGCTTGTTTCAGACGTTCGGCCTGCACGGCCCGAGGTTCAAACTCCTCGCGGACAAGGTGGGCCCGGCGGTGGCCATCGTGATATTTATCGGTTTCGCATCGATTCCCCTGGCCGTGCTTTCGGGCAGGCTGAACTAAACCCGAGGAGGAACGCCGCATGAAACTGGACGCGAAAATCCCCTCGGGGCCGATGGCCGGGAAGTGGGAGAAACGTAAATTCGAGGGCAAGCTCGTCAACCCGTCGAACAAGCGCAAGTACAATATCATCGTGGTCGGCTCGGGCCTCGCGGGCGGCGGAGCGGCGGCATCGCTCGGCGAGTTGGGCTACAACGTGGATTGTTTCTGCTTTCAGGACAGCCCCCGGCGCGCCCATTCCATCGCCGCCCAGGGCGGAATCAACGCCGCCAAGAACTACCAGAACGACGGCGACAGCGTACATCGCCTCTTCTACGACACAGTAAAGGGCGGCGACTTCCGCTCGCGCGAGGCGAACGTCCACCGCCTCGCCGAGGTGAGCGCCGCGATCATTGACCAGTGCGTAGCGATGGGCGTTCCCTTCGCCCGGGAGTACGGCGGTACGCTGGGCAACCGTTCCTTCGGCGGAGCCCAGGTATCGCGGACGTTTTATGCGCGGGGCCAGACCGGCCAGCAGCTTCTCCTCGGTGTCTACTCCGCCCTGAGCCGCCAGATCGGCACGGGGCAGGTGAAGATGCACCCGCGCACTGAAATGCTAGACCTCGTTGTCGTCAATGGCCACGCCAAGGGTATCGTCACCCGCGACCTAGTCACTGGCAAGATCGAATCATGGGCGGCCGACGCCGTTATCCTGGCGACCGGCGGCTACGGCCCGGTGTTCTATCTCTCCACGAACGCCGTGTGCAACAATGTTACGGCGGCCTATCGCGCCCATAAAAAAGGCGCCCTCTTCGCGAACCCCTGCTACACCCAGATTCACCCGACCTGCATCCCCGTGAGCGGCGGCCATCAATCGAAGCTGACGCTGATGAGCGAGTCGCTCCGAAACGACGGGCGTATCTGGGTGCCCAAAAAACAGGGCGACTCCCGCGCTCCGGGTGATATCCCCGATGCCGAGCGCGATTACTACCTTGAGCGCATGTACCCGAGCTTCGGCAACCTCGCTCCGAGGGATATCTCCTCGCGGGCGGCCAAGCGCGCCTGCGACGAGGGCCGCGGCGTGGGTTCGAGCAAGCTGGGCGTTTACCTCGACTTCAGGGACGCTCTTTCCCGCCTCGGCGAGGACACCATCCGTCAGCGCTACGGAAACCTTTTCGACATGTACGAGCGCATCACGGGCGAGGACGCCTACCAGAGGCCCATGCGGATTTATCCGGCCATCCACTACACCATGGGCGGCCTCTGGGTGGACTACGACCTGATGAGCAACGTGCCCGGCCTCTATGTGCTGGGCGAGGCCAACTTCTCCGACCACGGAGCGAACCGCCTCGGCGCCAGCGCACTGATGCAGGGTCTCGCCGACGGCAACTTCGTCATTCCCTACACCATCGCCGAATACCTGGCCAGCACGGCGCCGGGCGAGGTGGGAACCGACCACGAGGAGTTCAAGAAATCCCGGGGTGAGGTGAACGACCGGATCCGGTCGCTCCTCTCGATCAACGGGCGGCGCACGGCCACCTCCTTCCATCGCGAACTCGGCCACCTGATGTGGGAGAAATGCGGCATGGCCCGCAACGAGGCGGGTCTCAAGTCGGCGCTCGAGATGATCCCCGCCCTCCGGGAGGAGTTCTGGGAGAACGTCAAAGTCACCGGAACCGGCGATGACCTCAACACAGAGCTCGAAAGGGCGGGCCGGGTCGCTGATTTCCTCGAGTTCGGCGAACTCCTCGTTACCGACGCGCTCACCCGCGAGGAGTCCTGCGGCGGCCACTTCCGCGAAGAGCACCAGACCGAGGATGGCGAGGCCGTGCGCGACGACGAAAACTTCTCCTTCGTCAGCGCCTGGGAGTACTCCGGGGAGGCCCCGATCCTTCACAAGGAAAATCTCGAGTTCGAGGAAGTGCATCTTGCCGTGAGGAGCTATAAATAATGAACTTGACCCTGCGCATCTGGAGGCAGAAGCATGCCCGGGAC
>JAPYQX010000324.1 GCA_029937135.1 Nitrospinota bacterium | reverse complement strand
CGCATGTATGGGCGCACCCTGACAAGCGGCACGCCCCACAAATACGCCATGACGGTGAGGTGTCCCGTGGGCGTGGCTGGTTTAATCATCGCCGCGAACACTCCGATTGCTAACGTGGCCTGGAAGGTTTTCCCGGCGCTTGTATGTGGAAACGGCGTGGTGTTGAAGTCGGCGGAGGACACCCCCGCCACGGCATGGATTTTTGCGCTGATTGCTCACGAGGCCGGCTTGCCTCCGGGTGTCCTTAATGTGGTTCATGGCTACGGTGAAGAGGCGGGGGCACCCCTCGTTGAGCACGAAGATGTCGGTGTCGTCAGTTTTACTGGGTCAACCAGGGTCGGCCGGCTGGTCGCGGTCGCCGCGGGCACGCGATTGGCCAAGGTGTCCCTGGAGCTGGGAGGGAAAAACCCCTTGGTCGTCTGCGATGACGCCGATTTGGATAATGCCGTGAAGTGGACGATGCTTTCCTCTTTTTCGAATGCCGGCCAGCGGTGCGCCGCCTCAAGCCGCATTATTGTTTTCGATGCGGTATATGAAAAATTCCGTGATTTGCTCGTTAGCCGAGTCGGGGAGTTGAAGGTTGGCCCCGCGGACGGCGATGATTTTGGACCTGTCATTAATGAGCGTCAGCTCAGCGCCATGCTCGAGGCTATCGAGTCGGCGAAGGGGAGGGGAGCCCGTGTGGCGGCCGGGGGCCGCCGCCTTGACGATCCGGCGCATGCCGAGGGGTTCTACATCGCTCCCACCGTTCTTGAAAATGTGGCGCAGGACGATGAACTCGGTAACCGGGAATTGTTCGGGCCTATCGCGGTGCTTTACCGGGTCAAGGACTTCCCTGAGGCGCTAAGCGCGGTCAATGACAATGATTACGGCCTGACAGCGGCAATCCACACGAAAAACGTGGACCGCGCCGTGCAATTCACCCGCCAGGTCCGGGCCGGGGCCGTGAACGTAAACGCCGGCACATACGGGAGTGAGCCACACTATCCCTTCGGGGGTTTTGGAGTTTCGGGCAATGGGTCCCGCGAACCGGGCGTCGAGGCGCTTGACGTCTACTCAGAGACCAAAACCATTTCCTTTACGGTTGACCCGGCAAATATTTGAAAATGGGATTCGCCGGAAAAGGGATTTGCCGCCCGAATGTCTGCTTTGCCCGACAGGCAAAGGCCAACAAAGCTCCCCGCGCCATTGTATCGATATCACCGGCGGGCATAATCGATTCGACTTTTTGACCTGGAGAGCCTTATGAAACGGCCTGAATTCGCCGTGGTTTTTGCCAAGTTCTTTCGTTTTCTGATTATGATGAGCACTAATTTTCTCCGATACCGGGCCGGATTTCGTATGCTTTCATATCTGATCGAATCTCTTGATCCTGTTATCACCACCCAAACAAAACATGGAGATATCAAGTTTTATTGTCCAGCCACATGGCCTTTCAAGCGCAGCGACATAAAAGGTCCAAACGTAATGGAATGGATAGACACATTCCCGGAGGGAGACATACTGTGGGATATCGGAGCCAATGTCGGGGTTTATACCCTCTATGCCGCAGCGCGAGGACTGCAGGTATTCGCCTTCGAGCCGGCCGCGGTTAATTACTTCGTATTGGTGAAGAATATCGAAATTAACGGAATAGAGGACAGGGCCTCGAGCCTGAATCTCGCCCTGCATGAAAAAACCGAGTTGAGCGTGTTGAACATGTCGCACACGGAGATCGGCTCCGCTCAAAGTACTTTCGGAGCAAAGCAGACTGGTGAAGTGCCCGTCAAACCGGGTGCCTCGCCGAATAAGTTCCGCCAGACGGTCCTGGGTTATTCCATAGACGATTTCATCGATATTTTTCATCCCGAATTTCCCAACCAGATCAAGATTGATGTCGATGGACATGAATGCTTGATTTTAAAAGGGGCCGAGCGGAGCCTCGCCGACAGCAGGTTGAAATCTTTTCTTGTGGAGGTGCGGGACAATACCCGGGAAGAAGTGAAAACGCGGGCGACGCAGGCGGGATTCGTTTGTATGGATGGAGGAGAGCAGACGAGCGGCATCGGCGATCTTCTTTTTAAGAGGGCGTAGTTTCGATTCTTTCGATCTATTTTAATCTGGGCCGGAGAAGAAATTAAATATTATGAATGAATTGTATTTTGTCCCCCCCCCCCCGCGAATTCACCAGGGCGCTGGAACTTGATTGCCCTCCTGTACCGAAAGCGGAAGTTTTTGCGGCCCTTTGCCGCATCAACACCCTTTACATGATCGCCTTTGCCGGGTCCGGGCATATCGGGACGAGTTTCTCGTCCATAGATATTGTTTCGTGGCTCTACCTGAACGAGCTGGATAATCCTCCGCTGAATGGGGATGGCGGCGGGGACGTTTTTTTCTCCTCCAAGGGCCACGACGCACCAGCCCTGTATTCCGTGATGATTGGCCTGGGCCTGTTGCCCTTTGAAAAGTTGCACGAATTGCGCCGCCTGAACGGCCTGCCGGGGCATCCCGACGTTTCCACCCCTTTTATCGACACCAATACGGGCTCGCTCGGCATGGGGATATCTAAGGCGATGATTTTGGACCTGTCATTAATGAGCGTCAGCTCAGCGCCATGCTCGAGGCTATCGAGTCGGCGAAGGGGAGGGGAGCCCGTGTGGCGGCCGGGGGCCGCCGCCTTGACGATCCGGCGCATGCCGAGGGGTTCTACATCGCTCCCACCGTTCTTGAAAATGTGGCGCAGGACGATGAACTCGGTAACCGGGAATTGTTCGGGCCTATCGCGGTGCTTTACCGGGTCAAGGACTTCCCTGAGGCGCTAAGCGCGGTCAATGACAATGATTACGGCCTGACAGCGGCAATCCACACGAAAAACGTGGACCGCGCCGTGCAATTCACCCGCCAGGTCCGGGCCGGGGCCGTGAACGTAAACGCCGGCACATACGGGAGTGAGCCACACTATCCCTTCGGGGGTTTTGGAGTTTCGGGCAATGGGTCCCGCGAACCGGGCGTCGAGGCGCTTGACGTCTACTCGGAGACGAAAACCATTTCCTTCACGGTTGACCCGGGGAATATATAAAAACGAAAAATCGCCGTGGTTTTGGCTTTAGGGGCTGTTTCGGATGTGTTTTTCAGTTTACTTGATGCCATCCCTGTGGGAGGTGCTGTCCGAGGAAGGGTGAATTGGTCAAAATTTGAAAAAGGGAGAGCGTTGCCCCATAATTTCGGATTAATATTTCTTTATCCAAGACGGCACTTGAAAAATTTTGGATGTGCTGACCAAACGTTAGTTTTCGGAATTGGGGAAAATCCCGTTGAGGTGCTTGGACTATGAGTAATAGTACAGTTGATAAGGTTGGAATTCTAGGGATGGGTGATATGGGGGCAGGGATCGCCGGAAGCCTCATTGAGCACGGAGTGCGAGTTTTTTCATGTGTATCATTACGAAGTGAGGGATCGAGACACCGGGCACAGTCACGGAGGGTCTTCTTAAGGGATAGCCTGTCGGAAGTGCTTGAT
>JAPYQX010000323.1 GCA_029937135.1 Nitrospinota bacterium | reverse complement strand
GCGCCGGGGGGAACAAAGGTGGTCGCGCTGAGTTCGGTCACGACCGCCGGCCCCCGGAAGCGGTCGCCCGCCCGGAGAAGCCCGCGCTCGTAAACCCGCCCCTTAGTTTTCTTTCCCTCGAATATCATCTCGCGCCGCCCGGCGAGCGCCCGTGAAGCGTCCCGCCCGCCACCCATCGCCTGCGGCACCCGTTCTGCTGGCGGTTTCCGGACCCGTCCCGAGGCCCTGAGCCTGAGGGTGACGATCTCGGCCGGGCGCCCGGCGTTCGAGATGCCGAAACGTTCCTGATGGGCCCGGTCGAAAGCCGCTCTCAGCCGGGCGGGTGTTCCGCCGGTGCCGCCTGGAACCGGAATCCTCAGCTCATAGGACTGGCCGAGATACCGCATGTCGGCGTAGCGCTCGAACCGAGGCCGGGCGAAACCCTCGGCCCGCATTTCGCGCTCCGCCTCCCGGCGCATCGCGCCGAAATGGCGGTCGAGCGATCTCGCGTCCGCCGTATCAGCGGGCAGGAGCACCGTCCGCGCATAGTCCTTGGCCACGTCGGCCGTCAGCATCCCCCGCGCCGAGAGGATTCCCGGGTTATTGGGGACAATTACGGTGGGGATATTCAGAATCCGCGCCAGCGAAACCGCGTGCATACCGCCCGCCCCGCCGAAGGAGACGAGGGCGAACTCGCGGGGGTCGTGGCCCCGCTCGACCGAGATGAGCCGGATGGCCCCGGCCATGTGCTGATCCGCAATCCGGATAACACCCTCGGCGGCCTCCGCCGAAGAGAGGCCGAGCGAGCGTGCGAGCCTCGATATCCCCCGCGCCGCGGCGGCTACGTCGAGGCGCATCCGCCCGCCGAGGAAACGCTCCGGGTCGAGGCGGCCTAAAAACAGGTTCGCGTCCGTGACGGTGACATCGCGGCCCTTGCCGTAGCAGATGGGGCCCGGGTCGGCGCCCGCGCTCTCGGGCCCTACGGCGAGCGCTCCCCCCGGGTCGCGCCGGGCGATGGAGCCCCCTCCCGCCCCGACGGTGTGGATGTCGATGACAGGAACGCGGATGGGACACCCGGCCACCTCGGTCTCGGAGGTAAAGCCAATCGCGCCGCGAAGGAGGGAAACGTCGGTGCTCGTCCCGCCCATGTCGAAGGTGATGGCGTTTTCATACCCCGCCTCTCGCGCCGCCTCGCGGCCGCCCACGACGCCGCCCGCCGGACCCGAGAGGATAGTCCGTACGGCCTCGCGCGCGGCCACCTCGGCCGAGATGACCCCGCCGTTGCTCTGCATGACACGCAGCCGACCGGGGCCCATCCGCCGCTCCAACTCGCCTAGATAGCGGCTCATCAGGGGCGAGACGTAGGCGTTCACGCAGGTTGTGCTCGTCCGCTCGTACTCACGGTACTCGGGAAGAACACGGCTCGAAACCGAGACCGGGATGCCCACGCCATGAATCGCCTCGGCCACCATTTCCTCGTGCGCCGGGTTGGCGTAGGCGTGAAGAAAACAAACGGCGGCGGATTCGGCGCCCGACTTCCTGATTTTTTCGGCGAGGGATTTAAGGCTGCTTCGCTTCAGGAGCGTGACCACCCGCCCGCGCTCGTCGAGCCGCTCGCTCACCCCGAACCGGAGCCGCCTCGGAACAAGCGGCTCCGGGCGGTGGTAGGCGAGGTCATAGAGGGTTTTCCGGTTCTGGCGGCCAATCTCGATCACGTCCTCAAAGCCCTCGGTCGTGATCAGCGCCGTCCTCGCCCCGGTCCGGGTGAGAAGAGCGTTCGTCGCGACGGTTGAGCCGTGGGTCAGGTCGATCCCGGGGATGTCCCCCCCCTCGGCCAGCTCGGAGAGCCCCTGAAGAATCGCGCGGGCGGGGTCCTCCGGGGTGGAGGGCACCTTGTGCACACGCACCCGCCCGCCCCGGATGAGAATAAAATCGGTGAACGTCCCGCCCGTGTCCACGCCAATTCGGACGGCGATGCGAACGCCACCCGCGCTGCGTTTCCCCTTCAAAACCATCGCTGCTCCTGAATCACCCCAGAATCATTCTGAATCACTGACCTTTAATCACAGGCCCAGAATCACCGCCGCCGCCGGGGCCACGCTTCGGGGTTCAGGAGGTTCGGCGGCCGCCGCCCCGCTGTAAACTCCCGGATATTCAACACCACCCGATCCGCCATGTCGCCCAGCCCCTTGTCGGTCGAGGAGCCGATATGGGGGAGCATCACCACATTTTTCATCCCGAAAAGGGGCGATTTTTGCATCGGCTCACGCTCATAGACATCGAGCCCGGCCCCGCCCAGATGGCCCGAGCGCAGGGCGCGCACAAGCGCCCGCTCGTCCACCACCGCCCCGCGGGAGGTGTTGATGAGAATCGCCCCCTTTTTCATCCGGGCGAACTCGGCCCCGCCGATCAAATGGCGCGTCTCCTCGCTCAGGGCGACATGGAGCGAAATGAAATCCGATTCCGAAAGAAGGCGGTTCAGCGAGAGATAGCGAACACCAAGGGCCGCCTCCTCTTTCGGGCTTCTTTTATTCCGGCTCCAGTAGCGGACCTTCATCCCGAATCCGCCCGCCATCCGCGCTACGGCCGAGCCGATTCCGCCCAGCCCGGCGATGCCCAGCGTCCGGCCCGCCAGGCTCCTGCCCTCGAGGAGGTAGGGTGTCCACTTGTCCCACCCGCCCGAGCGCACAAAAGCGTCGGCCTCGGGAATCTGCCGGCAGACGGCGAGGAGCAGACCCATCGCCGACTCGGCCGTGGGCTCCACCACCGCGCCCGGCGTGTTCGTAGCCAGGATTCCTCTCTCGGACGCCGCTCCAAGGTCGATGTTGTCGAACCCCACCCCGAAGTTCGCCACGAGCCGAAGTCCGGGGGCGGCGTCCATGAACGCCGCGTCGATGATATCCTCCACCATCGGGATGACGACCCGCGCCTGCTTCGCAGCGCGCAGATAGACGGCGGGAGAGGGCGTGAAATCCCCCCGGTGGACCCTGAGATCGGTAAAATCCTTAAGCTTGTCGAATTTGCCCGGCCGGAACCGCCGGGATAAAAAAACGCGCGGGAGTTTTTTCTTCGCGGAGGGGCTCATTTCCTCAGCTTGGCCAGGGCGCCCGCGATGCGGTCAAGCCCCTTTTCGAGGTCTTCCATGCTGTTGGCGAAGCACATCCGGAGGTGCCGGGAGGCGTGGGACCCGAAGGCCGAGCCCGGAAGCGTCGCCACCCCCGCCGAGTCGAGCAGATAATCAGCCAGATCCTCGGCGCTCATGTCCACCTCGCTCACGTTGGGGAAGGCATAGAAGGCCCCGTCCGGCGATTTGCAGGAAATCCCCGGAATCTCGTTCAGCCCCGAGATGAAAAAATCGCGGCGGCGCTTGAAGTCTTCCATCATCGCCCGGCTCTCGGACTGATCATCAAGGATGGCCTTCGCCCCCGCCAGTTGAATAAACGGAGGAACGCAGCTCACTGAGTTCGTGATGAGCTGGGTCAGCTTGTCGGCGATCTCGGCGGGGGCAGCCACGAAACCCAGCCGCCAGCCCGTCATGGCG
>JAPYQX010000322.1 GCA_029937135.1 Nitrospinota bacterium | reverse complement strand
AACCCGGAGAGAAAGCAACAAACGATTTTTTCGTTCAGCGGAGAAAGGTGTTTATAGGTGAACCCGAGCTTTTCGGGCTCTGTCCCCTTTCCGTTGACAAAAACGATATCGGCCTTGGGAACCATGCTTCTGAAAAGCGCCTTGCCCTCGGGCGAGCGGACATCGAGAGCGAGGCTTTTTTTGTTCCGGTTGAAACCCTGGAAGTAGTAGCTGTCGTTGTTCGGGAGTAGATAGGGAGGGACGGGCCGAGCCGAATCGCCGCCAGCCTTGAAATTTTCGATTTTGATGATTTCGGCCCCCATGTCCGCCAACAACATGGTGCCGACCGGCCCCGCGCCGAACTGCTCTACGGCGAGGACTCTGAGACCCTCAAGGGGTCTGGAAGTATTCATCGGACTACCCCCTCCTTTTAGACCGAAATTATCCGGAAAAACCGGTCCGGCTCCCCATACCGGGTAACCCGGCGAGGCCGCTCCCCAAAAGTGAAAAATATCAGAAATAATCCCGATTTTACGCGCTCAAGTGGTTTTCATGAACCCCACTTCTTGTTAGATTAAACGTCAACAGGATATGTTCACTAGCTACCAGACATGCAATCAGTTTCGCATTTTTGGGATTTTTATTAAACCAAGTCAGGAAAAAATTGCCTATGCCAACGAAAATCGAAATCAAGAATCTGCGCAAGGTCTATGAAACCCCGGAGCGAAAAGTACATGCGCTCGAGGATGTCAATATCAATATCGAGGATGGCGAGTTTCTGTGCCTCGTGGGGCTCTCGGGTTGCGGAAAAACCACCCTGCTGAACATCCTGGCCGGCTTCGTGGAGATCACGGCGGGGACGGTCAACATGGACGGAAAGCCAATCACGGACGATTACGATAAGGGCGTGGTGTTTCAGGAGTACGCGCTGTTTCCCTGGCTCACCGCGATTCAAAACGTCGAATACGGCATGAAAGTGGCGGGCCGAGACAAGAAATATCCAACAGAGGAAAGGCATAGAATCGCAATGGATTTCCTCAAGCTCGTCCGCCTGGAGGAATTCGCCGATCTGTTTCCTCATAGTCTCTCCGGCGGCATGCGCCAGCGCGTCGCCGTCGCCCGGGCGCTCGCCTTCGACCCGCAGATTCTCTTGATGGACGAGCCCTTCGGCGCCCTCGACGCCCAGACGCGTGAGGAGCTTCAGGAGCTCACCGTCGATGTATGGCAGAAGACGAAAAAAACGGTGCTCTACGTCACCCATAACCTGAGCGAAGCGGTCTTCATGGGAACGCGCGTGGTGGTATTTATCCCCAATCCGGGGAGGATCCGCGAGATCATCACCATCGACATGCCCCGGCCCCGGGATGCTCTCTCCTCCGAATTCATTGAGATACAGCGTAACATCAATGACCTAATCCGTGACTGGTCTTGACTGTCACCGGGCTATTTCGAACCTTGAAAAATATAGGGAAGGATTAAACTGATGGCACAGTCACAATCTGGGCTCCCTCCTTTGGATCTGGACGCGCCAACGGTAACCAAACGCGATGCTTTATGGATGAGGCTTCGCCCCGTCTATCCATTCATTCTCGTCGTCGCGCTCTGGCAGTTCACAGCGATGTACTTGCATGACATCATGGGCGACCTGTTCCCCTACTTCGGCTCCATCGTTTTCCGGGCGTGGGAGCTGGTGACCGGACCCCTGGTAAAGGCAGCCGGCATAGGTTCGGAAAATTTCCTGGGCCAGCTATATGCGCTGATCTTCGAGAATAAGCTGAGTTTCCTCGATCAGCTCAAATTCCTGAGCGACAGCCCAATTTTATTGCATACGCTCTCGACGGCCTGGCGTCTTCCCTTCGCGTTCATGATCGCCTCGGTCGTCGGCGTCACCGTCGGAATCCTGATGGGCCGATTCGCCTTCTGGGAGGGCTTTTTCGTCCCGCTGCTCTCGGTGATGCTCCCGATTCCTGCCCTGGCATGGACGCCTCTTGCCGTCATCTGGTTCGGAAACGGCAATCAGACGGTCATCATGGTCACCGCCTTCGCCTCCTTCCTTCCGATAGCGATGGCGGTGTGGACGGGCGTTAAAACGATCAATCCGGTCTGGATCCGCGCGGCGCAATCAATGAACGCGGAAAAGATGACCATTTTCCGCACGGTGGTGCTCCCCGGCTCCCTGCCAATGATTCTGAGCGGCATGCGTATCGGCTTGGCTCGTGCGTGGCGCGCGGGCGTTGGCGCCGAGGCCTTCGCGGGAATCCGCTGGGGCCTTTCGGCGGGTATTTTCGACGCCCAGGAATACCTCGACACCGCCTTCATGATGGTGGCCATCGCCGTTCTGGGAATATTCGGCTACCTGCTCGAGAAAGTTCTCTTCCAGCCCATCGAAACCCGAACCGTCATCAAATGGGGAATGATGGAAGAGATGGGCGCCCAGGACAAAAAAATCTAGGACCTTTCAAGCGTCAACAAAAGCCCCGGAGACTTTGCGGTCTCCGGGGCTTTTTTCGTCTGGCCTTCATCTTCCAACTCCCACCTCCAACCCTCAATTCTAGCCCTCAACCTTTTTAAAACCCCATAAAGAGAGGAACCATCTCTACTGCCCAGCACTACAATGGCCGGGACACCCACTTCACTCTAACCGGCCATGCTTCATCGATTAAAAACCGCTTACTGGGACCCGAGGCGATCCCGTCCGGCACTCGTCCACTCTTCCTGCCGTCATCTATGGTGCCACTCTTGCCGGCCTTGGCAGTCCCGATAAAGGTTACATAACCGCGCCCACGGGCAATATCAGCGCTGGCGGCCCAGGAGCGGTGTGGTCCTGTAATCGGCGTCCCCTCTCCCTCTCCCATATCCGAAAAACAACCAAACCCCGCAACCGAATTCACAATCAAACTCCGCAAATCCGGACAAAAAAATCCCCGGGAGCCGGAGCCCCCGGGGATTTTCCCTTGTGACAGGGACCGTTAGTTCGAGTAGTTCATCTCTTTGGCGACCTTGCGAAGAATCGAGTCATCGATGAACTTGGTCTTCGTGAAGTCGGTGGACTTTTTGATCCAACCGAGCTTGATCTGTTTGGCGTTCATGTCATTCAGGTAGGTCTTCACTTCATCCGTGACGAACACCTCAGACTTGAGCCGGCGGACGATGACCTTGACTATGCTGAGCTTTACCTTCGAGCCAATCTCAGTAAGGTCCTTGTGATAAATCTCGGCGTACTTGTCAGGGTTGTCCTTGAGAAGCTTGTGGGCCATGAGCCAGCCGCGGAAATATTTCACAAACTTTTCCGGATGCTCTTTGAGGGTCTTCGGGTTGCCTACGTGCATCATCCGCGTTTTGTCGTATTTGCAGAGGTTCTCGAGCGAGCGAACTTGACCCGCCTGGATAGCAATTTCCAACATCGGGTCACCGAGCATGGCCGCTTTCGCGTTTCCGGAGAGAATCGCCGCAATCCGCTCGGTGGTCCGGACGCTCAGGAGCGGAAAGTCGGAGCTCTTGAGGCCGTGCGCCGGGATGACGTACGACTGGAACGCGAAGTCCGTGCT
>JAPYQX010000321.1 GCA_029937135.1 Nitrospinota bacterium | reverse complement strand
AAATGAATGGGACCTTAATTTTGATTCCTTCGGGATTTTAGCACTTCGGGAGGAGGGGAGGGGCAGGCAGGAGGCGATCGAAGGGCCGGATTTTGATAAATTGGGCACGTTGCCGCATAATTGCGGAATCTACTCGCGAAAATATGAATCAGACGCTTGGACGGCAACGCTTCGGCGCCGTGTTGTGGCGGCGCTTTATCCGAGACGCCTTTTTCGAATGAGGAGGATGAGCCCATGATCATCGAACGCGATTTGCCCATCAAGATGGACGACGGGGTTGTGTTGCGCGCCGACGTTTACAGGCCGGACACCAGGAAAAAAGTGCCGGTCGTCATGGCCGGAGGCCCTTACGGCAAGGGCGTTAAGTACCAGGAGCACTACAAACCGCTCTGGGATTCGCTGGTGAATATGCATCCCGATATATTGACCGGCTCGCGGCACCGCTGGCTGACCTGGGAGACGGTGGACCCCGAGATATGGGTGCCGTGGGGCTATGCCTGCGTGCGCATCGATTCGCGCGGCGCCGGGCGCTCCCCCGGCTATCTCGATATTTTCTCGCCGCGCGAAACGAAGGACTTCGCAAACGCCATCGAATGGGCGGGCCGCCAACGCTGGTCAAACGGCAAGGTCGGCCTCAACGGCGTCTCCTACTACGCAATCAACCAGTGGCAGGTCGCCGCCCTCCAGCCCAAACACCTCACGGCGATGATCCCCTGGGAAGGGGCCGCCGACCATTACCGCGACTGGGCGCGGCACGGCGGCATTCTGTCGAACAAGTTCATGGAGATCTGGTATCCGCGCCAGGTCGAGGCGGTGCAGCACGGCTACCCGAAGGGACCGCGCGACCACTGGATGAAGACCCGGGCGACGGGCCCGGCGTCGCTTTCTAAGGATGCCCTCGAAGAGAATCGCGCCGACACGCTCGAGAATTTCCGCGTGCGCGAGATGGACGACGACTGGTACCGCTCGCGCTCCCCGGACTGGTCCCAGGTGAAGGTGCCGTTTCTGAGCGCCGCCAGCTGGGCCGGCTTCGGCCTTCATCCGCGCGGCAACTTCGAGGCCTTCACGCAGGCCGCCTCGAAGGAGAAGTGGCTCGAATGTCATCCGGGCCGCCACGAGGAGTGGTTCTACCTCGAATACGGCATGCAGTTGCAGAAACGCTTCTTCGACCATTACCTGAAAGGGGAGCGCAACGGCTGGAAACGGGAGCCTCGGGTGTGGCTCAATCTCCGGCGGCCCTTCACGGACGAGGTGGAGCTGCGCAAGGAGAGCGAGTGGCCGCTCAAGGGCACGAAATGGACGAAGCTCTATCTGAACGCGGGCGGTAAGGGAGCGCTCGGCTGGACGGCGCCGAAGGTCAACCGCTCGAAAAAATTTCGGGCGATGACGCGCGGCGTTACCTGGTACTCGCCGCCGCTGAAACAGGAGACCGAGATCACCGGCCCGATGGTGGCCAAGCTTTTTGTCTCCTCCACCACAAAAGACGCGGACCTGTTCGTTACCGTGCAGGCTTTTTCTCCCAAGGGGCGGGAAGTTTATTTCCAGGGCACGGTCGATCCCAAAACGCCGCTCGCCCAGGGCTGGCTCCGCGCTTCGCACCGCAAGCTCGACCCCGGGCAGTCAACGCCGTGGCGGCCCTATCACACCCATGACGACAAGCAACCACTGATTCCCGGCCGGATTTACGAACTCGACGTGGAAATCTGGCCGCAGTGCATCGTATTGCCCAAGGGCTTCCGCATCGCGATTAATATTTCGGGCCAGGACTTCGACCGGCCGGGGCCATCGGTTGAGGCCTATGTGCCCTCGCGCGGCTCGGGGCCGTTCCTGCACGATCATCCCGCCGATCGACCCAAAGAAATATTCGGCGGCACAACGACCCTTCACACGGGCCCCAAGCACAAGGCGCACCTGCTCTTGCCGATCATTCCGAAGAGACGGCGCGGCGTTGTGGTGAAGTAGGATGTGAAGCGAAGAAGGCTTTGAAGGGCGGCCCCTTTTTTCGAGGGGCCGCGAGGAGAGGGCAGGGGTACCCGGGAGATTGGGTTCAATGCGCCCTGAAAAGGGAAAAACCGCTTAATCACCATGTTTTTGAGCGGAAGGGGCGCCTAAGAGATATTTTCAGCGCACTTGTTGGCTTTCTCGGCGGGGCGCCGAACGAGGAAGTGTAAACATGTAGGTTTTTTTCGTATTGAGGGGTTTGCCAACAAGCACAAGAGATAACAACATTCCATTCTCCGAATATCCATTCTATATAAACAAAAATTTTACAAAATTTTTCTAAATTCAATACAACTCTCTCCGGCGGTAAACCTATATTTGATCTCGGATAAGGGAGATGGGTTTCGTTTCCTTATTCCATAAAATCTCCTTCGAATAACGAAAAAGAGTTTTTGAAGTTGTTTGAATTGGTAAACGGAATCAAATTTGATATGGAGCCCCGGAAAGATATCGAATTCTCAAGGCAGCGTTCAGCGTTAATTAAGCTGTTCAAGCACCCGACTTTGTTACGCTTCTACGGATGAGGCGGTCTCTCAATAAAAGGAGATTACCATGAATACATTACTTGGAACCAAGATGTTCCGTTCCTGCGTTTTTACGGCAATCGGTGCGTTCCTTCTCGTTTCAACGGGCGTTGCCAACGGTGAAGCTACGGAAGATGAGAAGCTCGCCGTGAAATTGACCACCCTTTATCGGTCCGCTCGCGGGGTCATTTCAAAGAACCAGGCCCTGATTAACGATGCAAGTAAAGGCAACAAAGGACTGGTTGGGGCGAAGGTTACAAGCTTGGCAAGGCAAATTTCAAAAAGGCCACCAAAAAAGATCTCTCGAGTGGAAATGTCTCCGGCATCGAGGCGGAATCCCAGAAGGCCATGTTGCCCGCCATATTCGCGAGGCAGGTAGCTGAGTCATTCAGCCAAAAAATGAAAGGCAAGATGTTCATTAAGCTGACTGCTCCCAAAAATTATGTTCGGAATCGCTCCAACCGCCCCGACTCGTGGGAGCACAAAGCGATTGAGTCCAAGTTTAAAAGCTCCGGGTGGGAGAAGGGAAAAACGTTCTCCGAGGTCGCTAACCATAAAGGGCGCAAGGGGTTCCGGTTCATCCTTCTCGAATATTACGGTCAGTCCTGCCTGGCTTGCCATGGCGAGCCAAAAGGCACACGCGATATTATCGGCGGGAAAAAAAGAAGGCGGGAAATTAGGTGGGCTGGGCGGCGCTATCAGTCTGGTAATCTACAAATGAAAAAAAAGGGAAGTCGAAGATGAAAATTCGGAGTTTTGGAATTACCGGGAAAATCCTTGCGATGAATCTCGGGATGCTTCTCCTGCTGGCGGCGTCACTCCTATACATCAGTTTTGAAATTGATCGCGGAACTGCCGTCATCAAGGAACAAAACAAAGTCCATGAAAAGTCATTGTCCAGACTGGATTTGTCGAATGCCGTGATCAAGGTCTTTTCAGACCTTCGTTATTGGATGTCCGACCTGGCGGTGAGTCTTCAAAATGAATCCGAAGAGCAGGCCGAACTC
>JAPYQX010000320.1 GCA_029937135.1 Nitrospinota bacterium | reverse complement strand
CGTCATGGTCCCCGGAGGCCCAGAGCGGGCCGAATAATCCTGTCTCGAGGTCCGCCGCCTCGGCCAGCGGTTTTTCCGCGGCCTCGATCATCAGCCTTTTGATCGAGCGGACGGAAAGCGGGGCCGCGCGGGCGATCTCGCGGGCGATGCGCAGGCCCTCGGCGAGGCCTCCACCATCCGGAGCGACGGCGTTGGCCACCCCGATCGTGAGCGCCTCGCGGGCGGGGAGGTCGCGGCAGGTGGTCAGAAGCTCCATCGCCCGCGCGTGGCCGATAAGGCGAAGGAGGCGGGCGCCCCCGCCCCAGCCGGGCATGAGGCCCACGCGGGCCTGCCTGAAACTCAGGTAGGCGCTCTCTTCCATCACGCGCAGGTCGCACGAGAGGGCAATTTCGGTGCCGCCGCCAAGGGCGTAGCCGTTCAAGACCCCGATAACCGGAACGGGAAGATTCGCCAGGCGGGCGAGGATGTCCTGCATCCGGCGGCTCATCGCCTTGCCCGCTTCGGCCCCCTCGAAGCTTTGGAGCCATTTGAGGTCGCCCCCCGCGCAAAAAGCCTCGCCCCCTGCTCCCGTGATCAGCACCGCGCGCAGGGAGTCGTCCCCGGCCAGGTGTTCAATCCGCTCCGAGAGGAGCCGCATGATTTCATCGTCGATGGCGTTGCGCACGCCGGGACGGTTCAGGGTGAGGGTGACGATCCCGGCGTTTTCCTTGCAGATCAGGTGGGACATTTCCCCTCCGGTGGGTGGGGGTGGCACGGCCGGCGGGCCGCTACCAGTATTTTTCGTAGTGGATGTTTCCCTTCGTCCGGCCATAGTCCATGACGAAGCCCCTGTTTTCCATGATCTGGATGACGCCCATTTTTCCCTCGGGCCATATTTTCTTGCCCTCCCGCACCTTGGGGATGCCGAGCATCGCGGGGTTTCCGCACAGGAAGATATGGGTGTCGGCGGAGTCCATCTTGCGGCCAACCTTCTCTTCGAACGCGCCGGACTCGATGTAGTCCTGCACGTAGACCTTGTTTTGTAGGGTGTCGGACTCACGCGTTGTCAGGGCGTGGTAGGTGAGGTTCGGGTATTTTTTTTCGAGGAGGCGGTATTTCTCCTCGTAGGCAAGGTCCTTCTTGTAGCGGACGACGTTGATCGAGGCGATCTTGCCCTGGTAGCCGGTGGTGAGGAGGTCCCAGATCATCCGGTTATGGGGACCCTCCCCGGTTCCCGTTCCCGCGAAAACGGCGAGGGAGCCGACGGTGTCCCGGATGTCCTGCATGCAGTCGAGGGTGTACTCGCCCGTGAACTTCTGGCCGACGTTGATTCGGTCGCCCTCGTTCTTGAGAAAAAGCCTCGGCGTCAGACCGGGGACCGGCCCGCCTTCCCTGCCGATGACCATGACAATGAAAAACTCGAGGAAATCGATCTTCGCGGGGTCGTATAGTTCGCCGCCCTCGTCCAGGACCGGGTGCGAGACCGAGTAGGCCCGTCGCACGAGCCGGCGGGTTTTCTTCTCGGCCAGCTCCCCGTCCTTTACGGTGTCCTCGTGGCGCGGTTCCCAGTAGCCCAGGCCCAGGGTGGTGTACTGGCCCGGCTTGTATTCGGGAACCGGGAAGTCGGGTTTTATCCGGAATAGGGCGAGCGTCTCGTGCGTTCGTTCGATCCCGACGATCGTGCCGTTGTAATATTTGTCCGACAACTCCTTGATAGTGCCTTCATCGAGCATTCATTTCTCCAGTCGTTCTAATCATTCACTCACGGGTCTTATATGAGTAACTATCTCCAAAATGCGGTGGAAGGATACTATATATCCGGTCGCTATAAGAAACGCTCCGGAGAATTTTTGGAAAAAGGGGCAACGGACGCCCACTCCCGGCGGGTATCCACCCGGCGGGTATCCACCCGGAGAGTGTCCACCCGGAGGGTGTCCTCGGGCGGTTTACGGAGCGAGATTCTCCCGAAGGAAGGCGACTGTCAGCCGGAGGGAGTCCGCCCGCTCGGCGCTCAGGCCCCGCCTGAGGACGAAATTGTGCCCGGTCCCCTCGTAGAGTTTCATCCGTACGCTCCGCTTGCCCCGCCGCTTGAGCGCGGCCAGCATCCGGATGGATTGCGCGGCCCGGATCGTGCGGTCCTCGACGCCGTGGAACAAAAGCACGTTGGCCTCGACTTTTCCGGCCATGGAGAGGGGGCTGTTTTTCTCCAGATAGCTTTTCCAGCGGAGAGCCTCCTCGCCCGCCAGTGCGAGGATTATGGCATTCACGCGGTAGCGGATGAAGGAAACATAGTCGTAGGGCCCGTAGTAGGCGACCACCGCCTTGATTCCGGGCTTGGCCGCCGCGGTGCGGAAGGCCTTGTCGGCTCCGAGCGAGAAGCCGATCATCCCCACCCGCCCCCCGGCGCATACCGGGCGCCTTGAAAAAGCCGCCGCCGCCGCGCGAATGTCGCTGTTCTGAAGCTCGAACTGTTTCCGCCGGTGCCCGAAGGGGACGCTGAGGCTCTCGAGATCGACGTAATGGCCCGAGTAGTAATCGAGGATGAGCGAGGCGATTCCCCGTTCGGCCAGCTCGCGCGCATAGCCGAGGTAGGCCCGCCACCAGCCCCCCTTGCCGTGAAGGAGAACCGCGCAGGGAAATTTGCCCTCCGCCTTTGGCCGGGTGAAATAACCGTCGAGGCGTACGCCGGGTTCCCCTCCGGGGAGGTCGATGGATGCCTCCTCGTAGGCGTAGGTGGGAGACTCGGGTGGTAGGAGCCCGGCCGTCCGCGCCCGGACGCAACTTGTCACCGCGATCAGGAGAGTGAGCAGGATGAGCGATTTCCCGAGGCCGGCACGTATCCGGCGGGGGGGCTTATCGCCTTGACCGGAGTGCCCGTCTTGTCCGGGGTCGAAACTCAAACGAAAATCCTCCGGCGGGGCCTGGCCGTCTCCGGCGGGCCCCGTGATTTTCATGGCGGTCATCCGGGAGCATAATGAGCGAAAACCGCCGTGGCAATGCTGTCTTGAATACGCCATTTCCCGGGGAGGGGTCATGTCCACCGTCATCGAACACCTTCATTCCCGGCGGGAGGAAAATCTCGCCGAGTTTCTCGAATACCTGAAAATCCCCTGCGTCTCCACGACCGGCCACCGCGTCCGCGAGGGAGCCGAGCACTTGGCCGCCCTGATGGAGCGGGCCGGCATCGACACCCGGATCATGGACACCGCCGGCCACCCCGCCGTCTTCGGCGAGGTGAAGGGCCCCGAGGGGGCGGCGACGCTTCTCGTCTACGGGCACTACGACGTCCAGCCGGCGGACGCCTCCGAGGGCTGGACATCGTCTCCCTTCGAGCCCGACATCCGCGATGGGCGCATCTACGCCCGGGGGGCCGCCGACAACAAGGGACAGCATTTCGCCCAGATTAAGGCTGCCCAGGCCTACCACGAGACCGGAGCCGCGCTTCCGATCAACGTCAAATTCCTGATCGAGGGCGAGGAGGAGATGGGCTCGCCGAATCTGGAGGTGTTCGTGGCGGAGAATCGCGGCCTCCTCCGCGCGGACATCGCCTGCTCATCGGAC
>JAPYQX010000319.1 GCA_029937135.1 Nitrospinota bacterium | reverse complement strand
GTTTCGAATGATGCTCTCCCCCGAGGCCAGGGAGGCAAGAGCAATCGCACGGATGGTGTGGGATTTCGACGCCGGAACGCTGGTTTTGCCCCGGGCTGGAGATGGCGATATTCGGAGAATCATAGGTATGCCAACAATGGGTTATGGGAATTTATCTCTCACCGCCCAGATAATCGCCGAGCATTCCCCGGGAGTGTTCGTCGTCGTGGCAATGAACGCAGAGATTCTCCCAGTTGCTCCCGTCGGGTGGGTTGTTTTTGTGGTTCCCGTCCCGGTGATGAACGGTTAGAAGGTGAAGATTGTTTTCATTGAAATCCACTCCGCACTTGGCACAGAGCCAGCCGTGGATGTCGAGTGACTTGCGGCGGTAGTCGGCCGCATTTTTCCCCACGGGCGCCGAATTTTTAAGGCGGTTGGCGACCTCCTTTGCGGTCTCGTTCGAAGTCTCATTATTTTTTTTCGGCCGGGGCCGGATTCCAGGTCTCCGGCGCGGACCGTACCGGGTGCGGGCCATATCAGCTTCTCCTTTTCGCCGAATATCCTATCAAATGGCCCACGGACGGGGAAGAAGGCAAAGCCGGCTGGCCGGGAGTGGTTTATTGCCCGCTTCGGCGGACGGGTGTTAGCATTACGCGGCTCGCTCGATGGAGAATTTATGCGGTTTTTTCCGCTTGGTCTGAGAGTCGCGCTTCCTTTGCTCGCGCTCGCGTTTACTGTTTCGGGGATTGGCGGCATATATGGAATCCGGGCCGTCGAATCCTACGACCCTTTCTGCACTTCATGCCATCTGCAGGATCATCAGGATTATTTGGACGACGGCGCCCGTCCCGCCAAATCAATCCGCACCCTTGCTGGGTGGCACCTCACGGACGGAAAAGCGAAGTGCATATCCTGTCACGGCGAAGAGGGATTCACCGGAATGGCGCGGACCACCTATCTGGCGGCGAAGGATACGGTTAAATTCGTACTAGGCGATTACGAGCAGCCATCTCGCGTGTTTCACCCAATCGAGGACAAGGATTGCCTGAAATGTCATGCGGACGAGAGGATTTTGAAACTCGATGAAGAGGATTTTCACGTCATTCTCGATCATGCCACGCTTCCTTTTTCGTGCGTGCAATGCCACAACGGTCACCTCGAGGGGGGGAGGCTCGCGAAGCGGTTTATCGTTCCCCGTACGGCCCAGCCGCGGTGTGATCGTTGCCATGGCAAGTTGAAGCAAAAAGTGCGCGTCGGCGGGCTTTACCCGGCAAGGAAAAATTCAAGGCTGGCCAGAATCGATCCGGTGATTTTTCTGAAATTTTTAATCGATAAACGTTGAGGAATTCGGAGATGCATATTCCGCGTTTCCGGGAAGGGTGTCGTTCGTTTTGATGTTTTATGTCCTTATCGGGGCGGTTACGCTTCTCTGGGGCTTGAGCTTTCCTTCAATCAAGGTGGGTCTCGGGCTTATCGATCCGTTCAACTTCTTGTGGATCAGGAGCATCATTTCTGCCTCGTTAATCTTTGCTATAATCGCCTACAAGGGAACTCCGTGGCGGCCTCCCCGCGGCCGTCCCGCTTTCTGGTGGAACACAATTCTGCACAACCTTCTGTTTGTTTTTGTCTATCCCGGCGCCGCGTTGACGACCTCGGGGCGAACCTCGGTTTTCGTCTACACCCAGCCGCTTATCTACACCGCCCTGGCCGCTTATTTTATCCCCGGCGAGCGGTTCGGCGTGCGCTCGATACTGGGCTTCGCTGCCGCCTTCGGCGGAATTGTCGTCCTTTTCAGCGAGAAAATGACCGGTGGCGGAGACCACAGCGTTCTCGGGGACGGGCTCGTTATGATCGGCGCTTTTTTCTGGGGCGTGCAATCCCTCTACCTCAGGATGAATCTTCAGGGGATCGATCCTTTTCGAATCACCGCCTGGACCCAACTCGTCGCCATTCCGATGTTCCTCATTCTTGCGTCGTTTCGGGGAATTGAAATTCCCGATTTCACCAATCCGCTTGTCAGCATGAACATTGCTTACAACGGTTTGGTGGGAACCGGATTCGTCATGGTCCTGTGGGTCAAACTGCTCGCCGATTATCCGCCCAGCCGAGTAAGCGCGTTCATGTTCTTGACCCCGGTTTTCGGCGTTTTTCTGAGCGGCTTGATCCTCGCGGAGCCGTTGACCGTTTTTATGTTGGGGGGTGCGGCTCTGGTCGCCTCGGGTATTTTCCTGGTTAATGCGGACAAGAGACGAGGAACCTGATAAAATCTCCTCCGTTCATCCATTAACTCATCTGAGGGGCTGACATGTCATTTCACCATACCAGCTCGGACGGAAAAGAATACGTTGCCCATCGCTCCCAGGCCATGGGCCGCCATGTCATGGCCGCCTCGGGCCACCCCCAGGCCACTCAAGCCGCGCTCCGCGTTCTCGAAAAAGGGGGCAATGCCATCGATGCCGGCGTCGCGGCCGGTATCTGCCTCAATGTGCTCCTGGCCGATTTCACGTCGTTTCTCGGGGTGGCTCCGATAATCATCTACCTCAAAAAAGAAAACCGTGTTGTTTCAATCGACGGCCTGGGCCGCTGGCCAAAGGCGGTGACCCGGGAATGGTTCGAGAAAAACTGCGGGGGCGAGATTCCAATCGGGGTTCGTAGGACGGTCACCCCGGCGGCGGTTGATGCTTGGATTACGGCTCTTGATCGCTACGGCACGAAAACCTTCGCTGAGGCCGCCGGGGACGCCATTGTTTTGGCCGGGAATGGTTTTTCGATGTATCCGGTCCTCTACGACCACTTGTTCGCGATGCGCGAGGCTTATAGCCAGTTCGAGGAGACCCGGAAAATATTTTTCCGGAACGGGGAGATCATTCCGCTGGGCGGCAAGGTCGTCCTGCCCGACCTCGCTGAAACGATGAAGCGCATGGTCCGCGCCGAGGAAAAGGCCCCGGGCGGAAGAGGCGGCGGTCTCCGCGCGGCCCGCGATGAAGTTTTCAGGGGAGAGACGGCGAGGCGTGTCGTCGATTTTGTCCAGGCGGGCGGTGGACTCCTGACGATGGAGGACATGGCCGGCTGCTCGGTAAAGGAGGAAGAGCCCGTCAGTACGAATTTCAAGAGGTTTGAGGTGTATGGATGCGGCCCCTGGTGTCAGGGGCCAATCGTCCCTGCGACGCTCAATCTGCTCGAATCCGCCGATTTGGTCTCGCTGGGGCATAATTCTCCCGATTATCTGCACCGCCTGATTACCGCCCTCGAACTCTCCTTCGCTGATCGGGATCGCTATTACGGCGACCCGGATTTCGTTCGGGTGCCCATCGAGGGGATTCTCTCGAAAGGCTACGCGGCGGCGCGGGAAAAACTCCTCGAACGAAAGGAGGCTTTTGAGGGATTGGCGCCAGCCGGAGATCCCTGGGCATTTCAGGATGGGGAAATAGCGCCTCTAAACGGGTCTCCCGAGCGGGCAATACCTGCGGCGGAAACCGCCGAGCCGGCTCAGGACACCTCTTATTGCACGGTTGTCGATTCCGAGGGGAACGCTTTTTCAGCCACGCCCTCGGACCCCTCCGCCGACACGCCCATAATTCCGGGAG
>JAPYQX010000318.1 GCA_029937135.1 Nitrospinota bacterium | reverse complement strand
GATCGAGCACCCACTGTTGGTTATCGCGCTCGGTTCTGAGCTTCTTGATTGCCATTTTTTCCTCCTTGACCGCTTCGCCGAAAAGTCGACCGACAATAAAAAAAACGATTCCTTCTCGATTCAACCGATGGGATTGGTTCGATGGTACGGCCACGCTTTTGAGAGATCAACGAAGATAGTGATTCGGTGGGCAAATTAAAAAATCACTTCGCTCCCGCGGAGAGCGGCGATTTCATCGGCACTGTATCCCTCGCCGGAGAGGATTTCGTCGGTATGCTCGCCCAGCAGCGGCGCGGCCGCCTCTCGCGTGGAAGACGCCTCGAGGCGGTAGGGAGCGCCCACCATGCGAAGGGTCCCGAGCTCCGGGTGGGCCACCTCGGTCAAAAAACCCATTGCCCGCATCTGATCGTCCTCGAGCAGGGCCGAGGGCGGACGCACCTTCGCGCTGGGGACACCGGCCTCCTCGAAGAGTTCGACCCACTCATCGGCGGTCCTGGTCAACAATACCTCCTGGACCTCGGCGATGATTCGCTCCCGTTCGGCGTGGCGCCCGAGATGAGTCGCGAAGCGGGGGTCGCGCTTCAATCCCTCCAGGCCCAGAACATCCAGCCCCCGCTCCCAGAAACCGTCGGCATCGAGATAAACGTAGAACCGCCCATCGGCCGAGTCGTAGATTCGCGCGATTCGATCATTCAGGGCGTCCCGGACCTCATCGATTGGTTCGCGGTCCGAGGCCCAGACGAGCCGACCGACCTGCATGGCGGCGGCGCTCCCCAGCAGGGAGGTATCAATATACTGGCCCCGGCCGGTGCGGGTGCGCTCGAAGAGGGCCATCATCACGGCCCCGATGGTCAGCGAGCCGGTGAAATAATCCACGAAGTGCCCCTGAACAAGGCGCGGCTCGCCATTTTCAGCCTGCTGGGAGGGGATGCCCGCGTGGGTCTGAAGAATGGGGTCAAGTCCTCGGCGTTTGTGGAGAGGGCCCTTTTGGCCGTAGGCGGAGACCGAGGCATAGACCAGCCGCGGATTTTCGGCGGAAAGCGACTCGTAGCCGAGCCCTAGATTTTCGGCGACGCCGGGGCGGTTTCCCTCGATGAAGACATCCGCTCTCCTGGCCATGCGCCGGACGATTTCCTGCCCCTGCTTTTTCTTGAGATCGATGACCAGGCTTCGCTTGCCCCGGTTCAAGCCCAGGAAAAGGCGGCTGCCGCCCTCGAGCGTCGAGGGAAAGTGGCGAATCGTGTCGCCGCCGGGCGGCTCGATTTTCACCACGTCCGCACCGGCGTCCGAGAGAGCGAGCGTGGCGAAGGGTCCCGCCACATAGCGGGTCAAATCGAGGACGAGAATCCCCTCCAGTGCGCCCACGGCGCGGCCCCCCATCTACACCTTCAAAACGATCTTTCCCGGCACCTTGCCTGTCATCAAGACTTCATGGGCGCGGGCCGCCTCGGCAATCGGAATCACCTCGCCCACGAGCGGGCGGACCTTCCCGGTCTCCAGAAGATGGTTCACCTGCCGGAGCATCTCGGGGAACACCGAATCGGCATTGAACAGGCTCATCCCGCGGACATCGATATCCTTCGAGTAGAAAGGCGGGTAGGTGACCGAGCCGACCGGGTTTTTCCCCGTACCGGCGCCCAGGAGAACCATTTTCCCGCCCTTTTTGAGGGCGCGGCAGCTTCCGTCGAAATTCTCGGCCGAAACCATCTCAATGACCGAATCCACCCCGCCCCCGCCGGTCTCCGCCGTGCACCTCTCGGCGAAATTCTCCTCCCGGTAGTTCACGACGACATCCGCACCCATCGAGGTGGCGACGTCGGCCTTTTCCTTCGAGCTCACGGTCGTGATGACACGGGCCCCGGCCGCTTTCGCGATCTGGATAGCCATCGAGCCCACGCCACCCGCTCCGGCGTGAACGAGAACCGTCTGCCCCGGTTGAACTCTGGCCTTGACGACGACCGCGTAGAACGCGGTGTAGAGCACCACCGGGAACGAGGCGCATTCCTCGAACGAGAGGTTCGAGGGGATATGCGCTGTGCGAAGACCGTTCAACGCGGTCTTTTCAGCATAACTCCCCGTCATCGCCGCCCCGAATACGCTGTCCCCCGGCTTAAACTCTTCGCCGCCCGCGCCCACCTCGACCACCACGCCAGCCGCGTCGATCCCCGGCGTCCAGGGGAGCTTGAGGGACTTTGATAGAGGATGAGCGCCCGAGCGGAATGTTGTGTCCACCGGATTCACCCCGGCCGCCCGCACTTCGATAAGCACCTGGCCCGGCCCGGCTGAAAGTTCCTCCGCTTCCTCGTACTTCATCACCTCGGGACCGCCAAATTCGTGAACATGTATCGCTTTCATTGGGCCTCCCTCCCGGAATCACCTCAATACTACTGCGGGGTTCCGAAAATAGATTGAAATTTCAATAATTGGGCCGAATCCGGACAAGCGGAATACGGAGCCCCCGGGCCGTCTTGATTTCATAAAACGAGATATCCCCCTTACCACAATCCGGCGGGGGGTGCCCAGCCGCTAGTGAGGAACGCACGATTATTTCGCCTGAAAGCGGGGCAAAAACCCATCTTGACATTCATTTTGGGCAGGGGATAATATCCTATTAATCAGAAACGAAATAAGAACGGCATTGCCCCTTAGAGTTGCCGGGGTAAAAACAGTTGATTTGCGAATTTCGTCACCTCTCGTTCCGGTTCACAAAGCGCCGGCTGCATGCATCCAGGAGTCCGCAGTAAGGTGAACGGCGGCTTGGAAGTGAATCTCTCTCAAGGAGGATTATCAGATGAAGAAGAAACTAACCTTGATGGTTGCCGCCGCGGCTGCCCTCGCCCTCGTTGCAAGTTCGGCCCCGGCCGCCGAGCGCTACCGCTTTGGCGGAGGCCCCTCGGGCGGCGCCTGGCATCCCGCCATCAGCGCCGGCACTCAGATGCTCAACAGGAAAGTCGGCAAAAAGTTCTACTTCCAGTACTCCCCGTCGGCGGGCTCAGTGGCCAACGTGCGCCGGGTGAGCCTGGGCGAGTTCGCCACCTCGTGGGGCCACGTGGGCCAGGTCTATCAATCCTGGACCGGGACCGGCCTCTTCAAGAAAGACGGCGCCAACAAAAACTTCCGCATCGTCGCCAACGTGCGATCCCAGTCACAGATTATCGCGGTGCTGGCCGACAGCCCGATCAAGTCTTACTCCGACATGGCCGGGAAGGTCGTAAACCTCCTCAAACAAGGCACCGGAAGCCACGTCAACTGCCGAAATATTTTCAGCAGCTTCGGCCTCTACGACAAGGCCAACCCCAAGAACTCCAAGATCAAGCCGCGCTACCTCGGATTTTCCGCCTCGGGCCGCGCCCTGGGCGACCGTCAGATTGACGCTTACTGCTCGGCCGGCGCACCCTTCACCATCCCGGCGCTCACCCGGCTTTCGATCAGCAAGCCGGTGCGCTATATCAGCATGACCGCGGCAGAGCAAAAGAAAGTCACCAGCGCCTACAAGTTCTACGTGCCCCAGACAATCCCCATACAGAAAGAAGTCAAGGGGATGAACGCCCCTGCACTGTCCATCGCC
>JAPYQX010000317.1 GCA_029937135.1 Nitrospinota bacterium | reverse complement strand
CGCGGCCGGACGCCGCCATCGACGCGGCGCCCCCCTCCGAGGAGATGGGCGTCGCGCTGTGCCTCTCCGCGTTTTCGCCGAACATCAAGGAGCGGCGGGATTACTCCTGCGCCATTTTCGATCAGGATGGCCGGATGGCTGCCCAGGCGGCGCACCTCCCCGCGCATCTGGGCTCGATGCCCATGTCGGTGGAGTACGTGATCGAGACGATGACGCTCGCGCCGGGCGATGTGGTGGCGCTGAACGATCCGTTTCGCGGCGGAAACCACTTGCCCGATATCACGATGATCTCGCCGATCTTCATGCCGGGGAGAAAAAAGCGCCTCATCTACTATGCGGCCAACCGGGCCCATCACTCCGACGTGGGCGGCTCGGCGCCCGGCTCGATGAGCATCACGACCGAAATTTTTCAGGACGGTGTGGTGATTCCGCCCGTGCGCATCGTGCGGGGCGGAAAGCTCGACGAGGATGTCCTTGGGTTGATCCTCGCCAACGTGCGCACCCCCGAGGAGCGCGAGGGTGACATCGCTGCCCAGATCGCGGCCAACCGGGTCGGGGAGCGGCGCGTTCTCGATATCGTCGCGCGCCACGGGCTCCCCCGGACGCGCCGCTACACCCGCGAGCTTCAGGACTACGCCGAGCGGATGACGCGCGCGGCGATCCGGAGCATCCCGAACGGGGTTTACCGGTTCGAGGACGCGATGGAGGACGACGGTTTCGGGAGCGGTCCGGTTCCGATCCGGGTGAAGCTGACGGTGAAGGGCGATCACCTTCGGGTGGATTTTACGGGCTCCGCTCCCCAGACGCGGGGCAGTGTGAACGCGGTGGAGAGCATCGCCCGGACGGCGGCCTACTACGCGGTCCGGTGTCTCGTCCCCTACGACATTCCGAACAACTCGGGCTGCATGGACCCGATCGAGGTGATCGCGCCCGAGGGCACCGTGGTGAGCAGTAAATTTCCGGCGGCGGTGGCGGGCGGAAACGTCGAGACGAGCCAACGGATGGTGGACGCCGTGCTGGGGGCGCTGGCCAAGGCGTGCCCGGAAAAGATTCCGGCGGCCTCCTGCGGCTCGATGAACAATCTCTCCATCGGCGGGATCGACCCCCGGCCCGGCCCCCGTCAGGGTAAACCCTTCGCCTACTACGAGACGACCGGCGGGGGGATGGGCGGTGGCCCGGCGGGGCCCGGCGAGGACGCCATCCATACCCACCTGACGAACACGATGAACACACCGATTGAGGCGCTCGAGCACGCCTACCCTTACCGGGTGCGCCGCTACGGGGTGCGCCGGGGCAGCGGCGGCCGGGGCCGCCACCGGGGCGGGGACGGAATCGTGCGTGAAATCGAGGTGCTGGTGGACGCGACGGTTTCGTTCTTGACCGAACGGCGGGAGATGGCCCCCTACCCGCTCGCGGGGGGAGAACCGGGCAAAAAAGGTCGAAACGCGATTGTCCGGGGAAAAAAGAAAATTCCCGTCCCCGGCAAGGCGCGTCTTGAGGCCAGGGCGGGAGATGTCATCTCGCTCGAGACGCCGGGCGGCGGGGGATGGGGGCGGCCCGTCCGCAAGAGAGGGGGTCGCTGAGCCGGGCAAGGTGGTGCTGTAAGGCTAAACTCATTTTTTTCAGTAAGATATATCCCTTCTGGGCTGGAAATCCGCTTTCCACAATGCGCCCGTTCTATGTATAATGATAAAGTGTAGTTGAGAGGATTGCGGGTGCGGCTGATCTCGCTCGAAGCGTGTTCGGCCGCATTTTCTTATTTCGAGCCGTTCTTGTTTTGGGCCGATAAAGGTGAAGAGCGATGGCGGGCGAGCGGGTCCTTTATCTGAATGGAGATATCGTCGAGGAGTCCCGGGCGAGAATCTCCCCGTTCGACCGTGGTTTCCTCTGGGGAGACGGGGTGTACGAGGTGACGCCCAGTTTCGGCGGCAATCTTTACCGGCTCGGTGATCACATCGACCGGCTATACCGGTCGCTCCGCTACGTGCGGATCGACCCCGGCATGAGCCCGGAGGTGATGGAGCAGGCGACGCTGGACACCCAGAAGGAAAACGAAGGACGACTCGAACCGGGCGGGATGTACAGGGTCGGGCACTGGGTGACGCGGGGGGTGGACGATCCCTCCATGTCCGCCGGCGCGGCGTCGCGGGCGACTGTGCTTATTTTCTGGCGCCCGGCCGATGTGGAAAAAGTCGCCCGGAACGCGAAGGAAGGCGTTCGCCTCGCGGTGACCGCCACGCGGCGCACCCCGCCCGAGTGCGTGGAGACGCGCGCCAAGGTCACGAGTAAGATGAATCAGATCCTCGCCGAGCTCGACGCGGCGGCGAGCGGTTCGCTCTCGCTCATGCTCGATATCCACGGGAACGTCGCCGAAAACTCGGTCGCGAATTTTTTCATCGTCCGGGACGGAGCCCTGTGGACGCCGCCCGAGCGGAACATTCTTCAGGGCGTGACGCGAAAGGCGGTATTCGAGCTGGCTGGTCAACTGGGTATTCCGGCCGAGGAGCGTGACTTCACGATGTACGACGTGGCGCAGGCGGAAGAGTATTTCATCACCTCGAGCGCCATCTGCGCGATGCCGGTGAGGGAGGTGGATAGCTTCCGCCCCAAGGCGGAGGTGCCGGGGCCGGTGACGCGGCGGCTGATGGACGCTTTCGCGGCGGAAACGGGTTTTGATTTCAGGGTTCGTCTGGTTTCCCCGGGCGGGGAGCATCCATAGGCTTTATGGGGGTTCGCGCTCCGCCCGAGTGAGCTCGAAAAAACTGAAACGAAAGAGAGGTTGCGATGCCGGCGTATTATACGACGAAAGCCAGCCTGGATTTGATGAGAGAAAAGCTCGAGGGGATTCAGCACCGCCTGAAGACCGAGGTGGCCCAGGAGCTCGCCAAGGCGGCGGACTACGGAGACTTGAGTGAAAACTCCGAGTGGGAGGCAGCGCTGGAGTTGCAATCCAACCTCAAGAACGAGGCGAGCAAGCTGATGGACAAGATCCAGGAATCCGAGCTGATCGAGGATTTGCCCATCGTCGGCGACCGGGTGACTATCGGCACCGAGGTGACGATCTTCGATCTCGATAAAAACGAGGAGTTCACCTACAAAATACTCGGTGAGCAGGAAAGTGATTTTCAGAATGGAATCCTGTCTTTTCAGGCGCCCCTTGTGCGCGGTTTGATGCAAAAAGAGCCGGGCGACGAAGTGCAGGTCAAGCTTCCCAGCGGCACGCGGAATTTTGAAATCATCGACGTGAAAAAAATCAAGTTTTTATGATCTAATGAAACGCCCGGACCTGAGTGATCGCCTTCTTGCCTACCTCCTTTTCGCGGCCGCCATTATTCTTGTCACATGGTTCGCCTACCTTCCTGGCCGTGCCCCGGCGTGGCGGCTTCCGGGAAGCCCGCAACTCTACCGGGCGGGTGCCGCGGGTTCCCTTCTTTTGTTGGTCTCGCTCTTTTTCGTTTTTGCCAAACGAACGCGGTGGGGAGGCTCCCCGGTCCGTTGGTTCTCGGCCCATGTCTTGACGGCCGTGGCGGGCGGCGTGTTGACCATAATACATTCGGCGGGCCGCCTGCGCTACGCGCCGGCGCTTTTGCTTCTCGCCC
>JAPYQX010000316.1:2033-3604 GCA_029937135.1 Nitrospinota bacterium | reverse complement strand
CTCCCCTTCAAACCCGATGGGCGCCCGCCTCGGCGGGGAGGAGATCGAGGCGCTGGCCGCCCTGGGCCCTCCCCTGGTCTCGGATGAGATTTATCACGGCCTGAGCTATGGCGAGCGGGACAGATCAGCTCTCGAGTATTCCGATGAGGCCTTTATTATCAATGGTTTTTCAAAATATTTCGCCATGACGGGGTGGCGGCTCGGTTACCTGATTGTGCCCGAGCGCTATGTCCGGCCATTTGAGATTTTGCAGCAAAACTACTTCGTCTCACCCAACCCCTTTGTCCAGTGGGCGGGCGTGGCAGCCCTCCGGGAAGGTGTTTCAGCGGCGGAAGAGATGCGTAAAATTTATGCCGAAAGGAGGAAAATCATGATTCGGGGGCTGAAAAAAATCGGGCTTCCCGTCCATCGCGAACCCGATGGCGCCTTCTACGCTTTTGCCGATGCGCACCCCTTCGGCGAGAACTCGCTGAAACTGGCCCATGAAATACTCGAGGCAACCGGGGTGGCCGTAGCGCCGGGCGCGGATTTCGGCCCCGGCGGAGAGGGCTACCTGCGTTTCGCCTACTGCAACTCGGTTGAAAATATCGAATTGGCCCTTAACCGCGTGGGCCGCTACCTGTCATCCAGATAAGCGCAAAAAAAATCTCCCTCCTCCCGGCACCCGCCGGGAAAAGGGAGATTTACAATCAAATTCGCTAACTTCGCCTACTCACCCTCGTCGAAATCGCTGCTTCCGAATTCCGGCTCTATCTCGTCGGATTCCGCTTGGGAATCGGCCTCACGCCACTCGAGCTTATCCTGGATAATTTCGTGGTAAACGATTTCCTCGTGAGTGGCCAGCCCCTTGGAGTCCACCAGCGGCTCCGCCCCTTTTCGGAGTTGCGTCACCCGCCTGGCGAGCACAACGGATAAAAGAAACCGGTTCTCGACCTTATTGAGGGCCGCCTCGAAACTTTGATCGTAGGTCATTGTTGAAACCATATTTCCTCCACGAAATTTCATCCGGAATAGGGCGGGACCAAAGCGGAAGCGCTGTCCCGGCCGTTTTCCCTCCAAAACCAGAAATGGGTTATGGACGAATTCTCCCCGGTTATCAACCGCCCCGGTTATCAGCCGCGGGAGAGATTTATTTTATTATCCGATTCCCACATGCTGGACATACATCATCCGAAGCTCGGAGAGAACCTGCGAGAGGATTTGTTCCTCACCCTCCGAAAGGTTTCCCGCCATCTTATCCTTGACCATGGAAATCATGTCCACGAACAACTTGGCACTCCTGGGGTCCGCCTCGCCGCTCCGCTCGCCGGTCTGGGGATTAATGCCCATGGCCGCGATCGCATTGGTCTGAAGAATGGCGAGAAGCGTCTCGAATTCCCTGGTAACCTCACCCTCCTGGGTAGGCTCGTCCTCCCCGGGAGGCGCTTCAGGCGGAGAAGCTTCCTCGGTGGGACCAGCCTCCCCGGCGGAGCCGGCTGGCGCGGAAGACCCGCTTACACCCGGCCCTGGCGCTTCGGCCGTTTGTGAAGGATCAGAAACCACAGGAGAAGCCTGAGGAGGAGTCTCCACCT
>JAPYQX010000316.1:0-1933 GCA_029937135.1 Nitrospinota bacterium | reverse complement strand
CCTTCTCCTCTACCCCGGAACTCTCGTCCTCGTCTTCATATCCCCGGACGGAATAGCGGCGATCCGAGACCTTAAACTCCTGCTCCTGCTCCTGCTCTTCCGATTCGTTTTCGTTTGCCATCTCTTTTCCTCAATAAACCAATCCGAATAAATTCAGGCCGAATTTTCACCGTTGACGCGCTTCGAGGGCCAATCCTAATCCTTCACGCCGCCAGGTGTCACCCACGCTGTCGCTGGGCGCCACTCCTTGAACCAAAACCATCCGCCCGCGACCGATTAACCCCTTGAGGCGGCCTGTCCATCCTCCGGAATATTTGCGCCCAAATGCCTCAATACCCGGCTGAACCATCGCCAGGCGTGGAGAAAGATTCCCGCAAATCCTTTTCCGCCCCATCCCGATTTATTCACGCCCCCTCTTTCAAGGGATTCCAGCTCCCGAAAGAGCTTTTCCTGCTTTGAGGAGAGCTTCTTAGGCGTTTCCACAAGGATCTGAACCAAATGATCCCCCTTTCCCCTTCGCGCCGGGAAACCCTCCCCGCGCAGCCGAAGCAGGTCGCCTCCCTGGACCCCTCGGGGAACCTTGAGCCTCGACGATCCGTAGAGCGTTCTCACCTCGAACTGGGCGCCCAGCGCCGCCTGTGGAAAGGTGACGGAGAGTTGGGTGAGCACGTCGCTTCCATCGCGGTGAAAATAATCGTGCGGCAGAAGAGACACGACGACAAACAGATCGCCGGCGGGGCCGCCCTTGAGGCCGCCTTCACCCTCCTCCCGGAGCCGCAACCTCCCGCCTTCGTCGATGCCGGGAGGAATCTTGATCTTCACCTTGTGCTTCTCGGTGCGCCTCCCCTCCCCCCGGCACTCCTGACAATGCTCGGCGATCTCGGAACCCGCACCGCCGCAGGTTGAGCAGGTGGTGCTGTAGGTGATGGGGCCCTGTCGAAATGCGACCTGTCCGCTTCCCCTGCACGCAGAGCACTGGCGGACAGAGTCCGCCGACTTCGCCCCCGTCCCGCCGCAGTAGGCACACTCCGATGTGCGCTCGAATTCAAGTTCGCGGTCCACACCCAAGGCCGCTTCCTCCAGCGTCATTTCCATCTGGTAGGCCATGTCTCGCCCACGCTGAGGGCCGCCACGGCGGCTTCGGCCACCGCCTCTTCCACCGCCGAAGAAATCCCCAAAAATATCGCCGAACGAGGAGAAAATATCGTCGAAATTCGAGAACCCCTGGCTCCCCATACCGCCCAGGCCCTCATGGCCGAAACGGTCATACCTCGCTCGCTTCTCCCCGTCGCTCAGGACCTGATAAGCCTCGGATGCCTCCTTGAACATTTCCTCGGCCCCGGAATCGTCCGGATTTCGATCAGGGTGGTACTTCATCGCCAAGTGGCGATAGGCCTTCTTGATGTCGGCGTCGCCCACCCCATTATCAACGCCAAGAATTTCGTAATAATCCCGCTTGCCGTTTACGTTCATTCAGATTCCCTAAGTGTCATTTGGCCTGTCCGTCCGCCTCCGGTCAGGAGGGCGCGGAAAACTTTCCAACGGCGACAGAGCTCGGTCGGAGAACCTCGTCTCCGAGCAAATAGCCTAGTGCCAACTCCTCAACAACCATCCCATCTAGTTCCGGGTCGCTCACCTCGATTGTCCGAACCGCTTCGTTGCGCTCGGGGTCGAATTTTTCTCCCTTCGAGGAGAAGGGCTTCACGCCAAGCGAAGCGAGTTCCTGAAAAAACCGGTCCTGGATCATCCGCACTCCCTCGACGAGGGAATCCATGGCCTCCCGGCGCTTGGCCGGGTCCTCGAAGGGACCCGAAGCGGCCGCGGTCGCCCGGCCCAGATCGTCGGCGATCCCGAGAAACGCCGAGACCGCATCCTTCCTGGCCTGCTGTGTCCGCCGCTCCAGCTCCCGCCCCTGGCGGGCGCGGAACTCGGC
>JAPYQX010000315.1:3146-3613 GCA_029937135.1 Nitrospinota bacterium | reverse complement strand
CTTCTTCGCCACCGGAGCTTCCGCTTCGCCGGATTCCTCCCCCGGGAACTGGGGCTTCTTTCGGCCCGTCACCAACCGAAATGCATAGCCGATCACCATTTCCCCTTCATCGTTCATGCCCATCTCCTGGAGCACCAACTCCACCGGCGAGCCGGGTTCAAGCATGTACCGAAAACCCTCCCAATCGATAATGACGGAGTTAAGCTTGATGCCTTCCTCAAGAAGAATCACCGCCGAGGCGCGATCATCATTGCCCGCCACCGGGGAAGGAATCACCGTCGCCGAGAGTATCTTTCCCTTCCCGCTGAGGTGGGTCGTGCTTGTGCTCCGGGGGCAGAAAGGATTATCGCAGGTGGCCTTCTGGCCCGTTTTGGGGAAGAAATACTCCTCGCACTCCTCACAAACCGAGCCGATGAGCGCTGGTTTCTGGCGGGAGTTGGTCGGGATAGTGAATACATCCCGCATGA
>JAPYQX010000315.1:0-3136 GCA_029937135.1 Nitrospinota bacterium | reverse complement strand
GGCACAATATCTTTTCTGGATCCGGGAACAAATACGGAGGAATCTTTGGAGGCTTTATTCATTTATCATCCCGGCGAGGAGTGGCGCCCGAAGCGCCAAGCCAGAGAATGGATTAAATAATGCAAATACTTCAAAAATAGGACGCCCTCGCATTCATTTGGCGATGAATCTCGGCGGGAAGGTAACAAGGGGGAGCGAGGGTGTCAATTAATAAATGAAAGGGGTTTTTTAGCCGCCAAGGGCTGTTATCGGCTCCGTCGGGAACCGGGCGGGAGAGCGGGATTCCAATACTATGCGGGCTTCTTGAGCTTTTGATGGAGCATGTCCAGGCGGCGGTTCGCAACGCAGCGCAAGGCCACCCCTTCGAGCTTTGCCACCATACTTTTTGAAAGCTGGACGGTGGTGTCCCGCTCCTCGCGGAGGACCTGGTTCACTTCCTTCAGCAGACAAAGAAGTTCCTTCACTAGCTGTCCCCTCCAATCGGCTCATAGAGCTGTTCCCTGATGATACCCATAAAAAGCTCTAACATGTTGGCCTCTTTCGGTTCGATATTCACCTGAAGCTCGCCGCCGTCCGGGCTCGTGGCCATGAAGTAGCCGTGTTTTTCGGGCAAAAACGAGGTGGCGTACTGGCTGAACTGCTCCGGAGAGAACTCCGAAAACGCGCGGGCCAGCGAGAGGAGCGGAACCGAGACCTGGACCCCGAAATCCTGAAGCGTCAGGATCAGGCACGGCAAATCGGCCCCTTCGGGGTCGCTGACATCGAAGATAATGTTCTCGGCATCCTCGACGCGCTCGCGCATCAACGGCGCGAACTGCACCATCTCGGCACGAAGCTCGGAGAGCAGCCTCTCCGAAGGCCCCGCCACCACGGCGCCCACCTCGGCAGCGGCGGCCCCGGAGGCTCTACTGGCCCCGGGCGGTGGCTCCGGTGTCTCGCCCTGCTCCTGGATGGCCATGAGCACCTCGAGCGCCCGTTCGAGCGTCTCGGAGATCCGCTCGAGGCGCTGGCCGTTCTGATCGATCCGCCGGCGGATTCCATAGAGGGCAAACGGCAGCACCACCCAGACGATGAAAAGAAAAATTCCCATCGAGGCCACGAGCAGAAAAACCGGATTCGAAAAAATTTCCGCCATCGCTTCCTCCAAGAACCGCCCATTCATCCCCGAATTCGACCGAGCGCCTGACTATAACAATCTCCTTTACATATTATGAAGCGCCCCGGCTATATTTTTATGCTGTGTCCACTCCCCTGCATAAAACCCTCCGACCTCCTTCGCCAGGCGAAACCCCACCTGCATGAAGCCCCCCGCTCCCCTGCATGAAGCCTCCGCCCCCATTTCGGAGGGAGAAACTTCCCGGGTTGACCCTCCAAATCCGGCCCGCGTATAGTCGTGAACAACTCTTGACAGGAGAAACGGGGCGATGAGCGCCACCGGGAAACCCATTGACAATACTTACCTTTTGCGACTCCTCCCCTCGGTGGACGAGCTCATCGAGGACCTGCGCGGCAGCGAGGAAGACACCCCCTCGGGGGCCGCGCTCGCCGAGGCCGCAAGAGAAGCCATCGAGGGCCGCCGCCGGCGAATCCTGGCCGGCGGGGCGGCGCATAACGGCGATGTCCTCACGGACGCCGCCGCCGGCGCGGGCGATACCGAAGCGGTCCGGGCGGCCCTGCGCGGGGAAATCATCGGCGAGGCCTGGGATATTCTCACCGACGCCCGCACAACAGACCTCAGGCACGTCATCAACGCCACCGGCATCGTCCTTCACACCAACCTCGGCCGCGCCCCGCTGAGCGAGGCCGCCCAGCGCGCCCTCATCGATGTGTCCAGAAGCTACTCGAACCTCGAATACGATCTCGAGGCCGGCCGCCGGGGGGGGCGCAGCGGCGCCGTCGAGGCCCTCCTCCGGAAACTCACCGGGGCCGAGGCCGCCGTCGTCGTCAACAACAACGCCGCCGCCGTCATGTTCGCTATCCGGATGATGGCCGAGGGCCGCGAGGTCGTCGTCTCGCGGGGCGAGCTGGTCGAGATCGGCGGCTCCTTCCGCATCCCCGACATCATGGCCCAGAGCGGCGCGAGGATGGTCGAGGTCGGCGCCACCAACAAAACCCACGTTAGCGACTATGAAAACGCCATCGGCCCTGACACCGCTCTCCTCCTCAAGGTCCACACCAGCAATTTCCGGGTCGTCGGCTTCACAGAGGAGGTCCCCAGAGAAGAACTCACCGCCCTGGCTCACGCGCGGGGCATCCCCGTTCTTGAAGACCTCGGGAGCGGCTGCTTCGTCAATCCGCCGGGGATTCCCGATGAGCCCACCGTCGCCGCCTCGGTCGAGGCCGGGGTGGATCTCATCACCCTCTCGGGCGACAAGCTCCTCGGCGGCCCCCAGGCGGGGATCATCGTCGGAAAGGCCGCATGGGTGGACCGCCTCAAGAAACACCCCATGATGCGCGCGCTCAGACTCGACAAACTCACGCTGGCGGCCCTTGAGGCCACCCTCCGCGCCTATTTAGACCCGGAGCGGGCGATGCGCGAGGTGCCCGCCCTGCGGATGCTCGCCGAGGACGCCACCGCCACCGGGGCCCGCGCCGAAGCGCTGCTGACCACTCTTGGAAAAGAGGCGGCGCAAAAATTGAGCGCCGAGGTGATCGATACCACCGGGCGCGTCGGGGGCGGCGCGATGCCGCTCGCCGAGCTGAAAAGCCGCGCGCTCGCCCTGTCCCCCCAAAACATCTCGGCGGATCGGCTTGACGCCCTTCTCCGCGAGGCGGGCCCGCCCGTCGTCGCCCGGATACACGAGGACCGCCTCCTCATCGACATGCGCTGCGTGATTGACGATGAGATCGGACAACTCGCGGAAATATTAAAAGGGCTGGCCGATCAGGCGGGCTGACGCTTTAAATTAAATTCCGCCGCCCTCAACTTCACCCGCGCGCGGCGGTGAATTCTTCTCTCATAACATCCTTGGAGGCGTCCCCATGCCCATCGTCAACTCCGGCGGCATCGACATCGACTATGAAATCCTGAACGCGGATTCATCCGCCACCCCGGTTTTCTTCATCAGCGGACTCGGCGGCGACCGGGGTTCCTGGCCGCTTCAAGCCGGGCCCTTTTCAAAAGACCGCCCCGTCG
>JAPYQX010000314.1 GCA_029937135.1 Nitrospinota bacterium | reverse complement strand
ATTGAAAGCCACCTCGGAGGCGTACACCTTGGTCTTCCAGCCCAGCGTAAAATCATAGGGGCGCTGGTGGTCCACCGCCCAGGCCGAGCGGTAAACCATGGTCCGGGCTGTCTCGAGGCCGATGGCCATATCCGCCAGAATGGCGGCGACCGCCTGATGCTCCCCGATGATCTTTCCGCCCTGAAACCGCTCGCGCGAATGGGCCAGCGCCTTCTCGAACGCGGCCCGGCCGACGCCGATGCAATTGGCCGCCGCCTCGGGCTTTCCGCTCGACAAAAGACGCCCCCTGATCTCCCACATCCGCCCCTCGCCCAGTATCAGATGATCCTCGGGAACCTCAACGTCATCGAAAAACAGCTCCGAGTTCATCGAAAGACGCTGGCCGATTTTTTCGTGGACTCTCCCGATGGAAAACCCCGCCGACTCGCGGGGAACCAGAAAACCCGAGAGGCCCTCGCGCAGGGTTTTGCTCATATCGGTCCGGGCGGCGACGATGTAGAGAGAGGCGACGGGCCCGTTGCTGATGTAGTGCTTCATTCCGTTGATCACCCATCTCCCCCCTTTTTTCTCGGCGCGCGTGGTCAGCTTGATCGAGGGGTCGTCGTAGTATCCCTGATGATCGCTTCCCACTCCGGGCTCGGTGATGGCGATGGCGGTGAGAAACCGGGACTCCCGGCACAGGCGCTCGAGCCAGAGGTCGCGAACCGAGGGCTCCAAACTGTCGAGGATATGGGCGAGCTTCCAGGTCTGATCGAGATTCACGGCGAAACCGAGATCGCCCACCGCGAGCTCCTCGCCGGCGATGCAGCAAGTGAGCACATCGGCGGCGGCCCCGCCGTATTTCTCGGGGTAGGGAAGCTGACGAAGGCCCAGCGCGCTAGCCTTTTCGACCAAATCCCAGGGCATGCGCTCCTCCCAGTCCGCGACGCGATCAAGGCCGGCCGCGACCGGCTCGACCTCCTTTTTCACGAAATCCCTGGCCAGCGTCTGAATAGCAATTTGCTGTTCGGTCAGCGTAAAATCCATCTGCATCCTCCGGAAAAGCTCCCTGCGCGGGGGGGGGGAATCGAATTTTTCGGGTTCGGGGGGGCATTCTAACAGAGCGCCCGAGCTTCCCGCCAGGGAGGGAGCGCGGCGGCGGAAAATGTTATGATGATTCCGGCTCAAGAAAAGCCCTGCCCTCCATCAGTGAAAGGCGCTTTATGGACACCACCGAAACGGCGGAACTTGAGAACCGCCTGAATCAGTATCTCCGGCTCGCTTCTTTTCCGGTGGCGATCCGGTTCATCAAGAGCTGGGACGAATTGCCTCCCCGGGCAAAACGCCCCCTCAAGGACATGGACAACCGCTTCACGACATGCCAGGCGATTTCGATGGCCCGCCGGTACGGCTGGGTCATCGCCCTGGGACGGGAGGACAATAGCTGCGTCCTCGGCGCCGTGGCCCTGGGCCTCGAAAAACGGCTGCCCCACTTCGACGAGGGGAATTTGTGCGTCAATCTCTATACGGAGAGCCTCAAGGCTGGACGCCTGAGCGAGGAGAGCGTTCCCCGTCTGCCCGAGGGGGAATATATCGGCGTCATCGCCGCACCGCTCGGCCGCACCGCCTTTGAGCCGCACTCGGTCGTTATCTACGGGAACGGCGCCCAGATCATGCGTCTGGGCCAGGCCTGGCTATGGAAGCGGGGGGGGGTGCTGGAAAGTCGTTTTCGCGGCCGGGTGGATTGCGCCGACATCGCTATCGCCCCCTTTATCACGGGGGAGCCGCAGATGGTCGTTCCCTGCACTGGAGACCGGATTTTCGGTCAGGTGCAGGACCACGAAATCGCCTTCAGCTTCCCCTACTCCGCGGCTGGTGAAATCCTGAGTGGCCTCGAGGCCACCCACAAGGCGGGCGCGACGCGCTATCCCGTGACGAACTGGCTGACCTACACCGGTGGTTTTCCGCCCGCCTATGAGGATTACCGCCAGATGCTTGACGAGGCCGGCCCCCCCGGCGACGAGTAGGCGAATGCGAATACACCGGGGAAGCATCCCTCGCCCCGATTTATTCGTATTTATCCTGGTCCAGGAGACCTGGGCTCTTTACTCGCCGGAATCATGAGTCCGAATAACGTGTGTCCCCCTTCACAAAACCATTATTAATCCAGTGGGATTTTGTGCGAAACATCACATCCCCGCGCACTTTTCTCTCTTTCACGGCGGCGGATGCCCTAGATTATAGGAGTGGAGATTTCCGGCCCGGAAATTCACTTCGACTCAAACCGGGCTGCAACAAGAGATGAGAAGAAACGGAAAGGAGCGATTCAAAATGAAACCGCAATTTTCTTGGAGTAGATTCGCCGGGTTAAAAATTCGGCGAATCTGGAGAGAAGAGCGCGGCGTCGCCATGGCAATCATCGCTTTGGCGCTTCCCGCCATGATGGGGGCCGGTGCTCTCGCCGTCGATGTAGGCTACATCTACGTGGCCAAGAGCGTCATGCAGACCGCGATGGACGCGGGGGCCCGGGCCGGCGCCGCCGTTTTGGCCGAGGGCGGGACACAGGCTGACGCCGAGGCGGAAGCGCGGAGTTTCATCGACCAGAATATTTCAGGCCTCTCCTACCTGGCGGGCGCTGTTTCAACGGTCAGCTTTCCAGCGTCAACCTCCATCCAGGTGGATATTTCTCATCCCCTCGATTTGTTTTTCGCATCCTTCGTCGGTCTCGATACCGCCACTATCGCCGCCGGCGCCGCGGTAGCGGCCGTCAGGTCCATCGAACCGGGAAACCTCGTTCCCTTCGGCATCTACTGCAACAGTGACGGCGGATGCGCCAGCCAGCTCAGCGTGGATCAGACTTTCTCGAACATGCTCCGCCACTGCGGGAATGTGTTCGGCGCCAGTGGGAGCTCCTGCAATTACAGCCCGGACACGCCTTCCGGCGATGAAATATTCCTGACCGGGCTTTCCTTCAACGACAACAACAGCAACGGCGAGCTCAAGGACGAAGTCGAAAACGGCTACTCGGGCACCCGGCAGGGCTGGCAATCCTCGATGAGAAGCCGTCTGCTCGCGGGAGATAACGAAATGACTTTTCCGGTGATTGCGCCATCCGACGCCAATGACGGAACAGTCGTAATCGTCGATTTCATTCAGGTACGGATTGATAATTTCCGGGCCGGCTCGGCGAGCAGCCAGGATGAGTTCGACTTTCAGATCATTCCCCGGGCCGTTTCCTCCAACGATTTCACTACCGGCTCGGAGGGGCTGGACATCAACTCCATACTCGGAGTGCGCCTGATCAATTAACCGCAACAATTCCCGGGGACGGACAAGCCGCGGCCCGCCGGACGCACTTCCGGAAATTTTTTGAAAAAACATTCGATTGAATCCGGAGAGATCCGGGGAAAAACCTTAATTGAGGAAGCCGCGCTAGACCTTCTCGCCCCTTCGCCTGATGTCCGTGAGGACGGCGAAAACGCCTTTTTTAGCGATGGTCTTGAGCCCGCGCGCCGACACGAGAAGCGTCACGAAGCGCTTCTCCTCGGGTACCCAAAACCGCTTGCGGTGAAGGTTGGGCTCGAAACGCCGCCGGGTTTTGCGGTGTGAATGGCTAACGGTATTTCCGTAAACGACGGCCTTGCCCGTGAC
>JAPYQX010000313.1:1136-3634 GCA_029937135.1 Nitrospinota bacterium | reverse complement strand
GGGATACCCCATCCGAGGGCGGCTGGGCGTCTCGGTCGGCGAGGTTCCCCTGAAGGAGGGAAAGAAGATCGGCCTTGCGCGCTTCCAGGGGGCACGGCTCGCCCATGTCGTGCGGGGCGGCCCGGCCGACAAGGCGGGTCTCCGGCGCGGCGACGTGATCGTCGAGTTCGGCGGAAAAACCGTCGTCACCTGGCAGACCCTCCCCCGCGTCGTGGCCCGCGCCCGGCCCGGCGAGGAGGCCGAAGTAAAATACTACCGGGGGAGTGAACTCAGGACCCTGCGCGTGCGCATCGGCCGCCTCCCGGATCGGCCCGAAAAGGCGCGCTCGAAGATCAGGAACGCACTGGGCATGCGGATCGAGGAGATCACCCCCCGCCTCGCCAGCCGGTTCCGCCTGAAGGCGAAACGGGGCCTGATCGTCACCGCCGTGAAGACGGGCGGCCCCGCCGAGCGGGGCGGCGTCCGCGCGGGCGATGAAATCCTTGAGGTGAACCACACCGCCGTCTCCACACGGGCCGGGTTCGACAGAATCATCCGCGGCATCCGCCGGATGGAGGGCAAGAGCCCGAAGCCCGAAGGTTCGGCCCTTCTCCTGCTCCGCCGTGGGGGGTCGGATTTGTTCGCGGCCGTAAGGTTTCGCCGATGATCGCCCGAAGCCCGGCCCGGAGGGACAAGCGCCGGCTTACCCGGGCCATCCTGCTTTCAACCGGCCTGCGTTCAGCCGGCCGGCGAGCGGTACGGGCGCTGTTGGCGGCCCTCGTGTTCTCGGGTTTTCCGGCCCTTTCGCCCGGCGGGACAGGCTCCGGATGGTCCGGTCCAGGCGCCGCGGAGGCGGCCGCCTCCCCCTCTTCCCTCCGGAGGCGCAAGGGACGCCGGAGCCCGGTCGTTCTCGCCGTCGAGCACGCCGCCCCGTCCGTCGTCAATATCTCCACCCTCCAGGTCCGCCGGAGGGCGAACCCCTTCTCACAGATGAGAAACCCGTCCACGGACGATTTTTTCCGCGACTTTTTCGGGAGAAGAACCCGGAAGCGGCGCGAGCAGAGCCTCGGCAGCGGCGTCATCATCCGCGCGGACGGCTATATCCTCACGAATGAGCACGTCATCTCCCAGGCGGCCAAGATCCTCGTTCAGCTTTCGGGCGGTAAAATCTACCCCGCCCGCACCATCGGCTCCGACCCGGTCAACGATCTGGCCATCATCAAGATCGACGCCGACGTAGCCCTGCCCTTCCTGCCGATGGGCCGCTCCGGCGATTTGATGATCGGCGAATCGGTGATCGCCATCGGCAACCCTTTCGGGCTCCGGCACACCGTGACGACCGGGGTGGTGAGCGCCCTGGGCCGTTCGCTCAACGAAAAAGGAGGGAAACAGGGGCGAATCCCCTCCGACTTCATCCAGACCGACGCATCGATCAACCCGGGCAACTCGGGCGGCCCGCTGCTCAACATCTTCGGGGAGTTGATCGGGATCAACACGGCAATCTTCTCGAAGGCGCAGGGAATCGGCTTCGCTATTCCGATCAACCGCGCCCGCCGGATCGTCGATGACCTGATTCACTTCGGCAAGGTCCGCAAGGCCTGGGTCGGGATTGTCCTCCAGGACCTCACCCCTCGGCTCGCCGCCCAGATCAGCTACCGCCCGGGTCAGGGCACCATCGCCGCCCAGGTGCTCGCCGGCAGCCCCGCCGACAAGGCGGGCATCCAGCGCGCGGACATTCTCGTCGAGTTCGGCGGAAAGAAAATCGCCTCGCGGGAGGACTATCTGAACGAGTTGTCCGGCTACACCGTGGGCTCCGAGGTGAGCGTGCGCTTCTGGCGAAAGGGCAACATCAAGGAAACCCGGATCAGGCTCTCGGCGATACCCGTCGCGCTGGCCGACGCCATCGCGCGGAACTGGCTCGGCCTTCGGGTCTCCTCCATCGACGACAGGGGGGTGCGCCGCTACAACCTGCGGACGCGGAACGGGGTCGTCGTCACCGCCGTGGTGAGCGGCGGGGCCTCGGACTCGATCGGAATCCGTCCCGGCGACGTGATTCGGCAGGTCAACGGAAAATCAATCGGGAACGTAGAAACATTCAGGGAGATGGTGGTGCGCGCGAGGGAGTTTCCGCGCGTTCAACTGATCGTCCAGCGGCGAAACGAGGGCTACAACATCACGCTCGAGCCCTAATCGACCCACGCTAAGAGGGGGGGCCACCCCGCCCCCTAGAGGCCTTAATCACCCCCGTCCCGGAGGGACCATCCCCGTCCCGGAGGGACAACCGCCCGCGCAGATCGAGGGCGAACCGGTCGGTCATCCCCGAAATATAATCGCACACCATGCGGGCCCTGCCGTCCAGTTCCTCGCGCCGGGCAACGTGGTCCGGGAGCCGGGCCGGCTCGGACATATAGGCCTCGAACAAATCCGATACCGTCTCGCGGGCCTGCTCCTGAATTTTGATCAAATGCTCGTTCCGGTACATCCGCCGCATGAGAAACTCCTTGAGCTCGGCGTTGCGG
>JAPYQX010000313.1:0-1126 GCA_029937135.1 Nitrospinota bacterium | reverse complement strand
GGCGGCGGCTCCGTGCCCCCGTGCGCGCACGTCGGCGATGTCCCGCAGGGCCAGCTCCTCGATTCGGCGCTGCGTGGATTCGACCAGATCGCCCACCTGATCGTTGATGATCCGGCGGATGGCCTCGTGACGCACGGCGTCGGGCTCTGCGCCCGGAAACGCCCCGCGCGCCGCCTCATAGTGCTCGGCCCAGAGCGAGGTCTCCATCGCGTCCGCCTCGGTGAAAAGCACCGAGCGCATCGCGTCGTCGAGGTCGTGGTTGTTGTAGGCAATCTCGTCGGCCACATCGACCACCTGGGCTTCCAAACCGAGCGCGATATCCTTCGTGAGGCCCCCGGGCATCGCCCCGGTGTAGGCGGCCATGTGCTTAATAATCCCCTCGCGCGTCTCCCAGGTGAGGTTGAGCCCCGGGAACGCGGGGTAGCGGCGCTCCAGGACCTCGACGATGCGGAGCGCCTGGAGGTTGTGCTCGAATCCGCCATCCCCCGCCATCAACTCGTCAAGAATTTTCTCGCCCGCATGACCAAAGGGCGGGTGCCCCAGGTCGTGGGCCAGCGCGACCGCCTCGGCCAACTCCTCGTTGAGGGAGAGCGCCCGCGCTACAGAGCGCGCAATCTGGCTGACCTCGATGGTATGGGTCAGGCGGGTGCGGTAGTGGTCGCCCTCGTGATTAACGAATACCTGGGTCTTGTATTCGAGCCGCCGGAAAGCGGTGGTGTGGATGATCCGGTCGCGGTCGCGCTGAAAGGCGGGACGATACGAGTGCTCGGGCTCGGGGTGCTCGCGGCCCAGCGAGTCCGCGCTGTGCGCGGCGTAAGGGGCGAGCAGAACCCACTCCCTCTCCTCGAGCCGGGTGCGCATGGTGTCGTTCAACTCGGGTTCCTCGAAAGTTTCAAATGGTCTTGGCAAGTCTTGCAGGGGCCTTCCAGGCCGCAGGCTTATTCATTCCTCGCAAACCCGGAAGTTCTTGCCGGTCTCAACAGTCTAGTCGTCTCGAACGCTCCCCGCAGGGGCCTCAGGGCTATTCGCCCTTCGCCGGTATACCCGCCCGCCAGGCGGCGAACAAGTATGCGCCCGCCAGCGCCCCCCACGGCTCCCACTGTTGAGCGGCCTCGCGGGCGCGGGC
>JAPYQX010000312.1 GCA_029937135.1 Nitrospinota bacterium | reverse complement strand
CTCCTAACACCATCCACCGAGACCAATCCGATTTCGAACAGGCTCCCGCCGCTCAGGCCGAACTGCTGGACGCCGTCGTCTCCCGTTCCGGCGTTCGTGACGGTGGAGGTGCCGAAATCGAAGATGATGGCCTGATTCGCGGGAGGCACCGCTCCCCCGGAGAACTCGGGATCGAAGTTGAATGTTCCGGTGCCGGCGGTGAATGTCTCGGTCTCGAGTTTCCCGTCGGTTGTGAATTTAACCAATCCGCTGGCCACTTCCTCGAACTGATCGTCCGCCGTGGCGCCTGCCAGGTCCGAGCCTTTCATGGCGACATGCCATTCCCACAAATTTTCGCCGGTTTTTCTGACGAACAGATTCGCCGCGTGCGCCCCGCCGAGCCCGTCGAATACATCGATTGCGACATTCGCCGTGCTCGTAGCGACTGCTTTGGTGGCGTCGAAGCTTCCGGTTCCGGCCAGGGTGGTTCCGGTAGAGAACCCGGTGGTTTCGAACAGCGAGTTCGATTGCGCCGTCGTGGTTCCCGTCACGGTGGACTGGGTGGCGGCGATGGCGACGGTCGGGGTCGTCCCGTTCGAGGGCTGGTTGATCGTGAACGCCCCTCCGGTCCGCGCTCCGCTGAGCTTGAACCGATTGAACGATCCGTCGGCGTTGTAGGTGACCTTTGTTCCGGCGAGTGCGTTTGATTGCGATGCAATCCCTCGTTCGATTTTAAACGCCAACTCCTGGCCCGTGTAGTTTCCCGCTGCTAACGTAATAGGAGTGATGGCGGTGCCGTCGATCGTGGCCGCAAGGGTATCGTTCACGCCGGTCACGACGTTGAACGCGACGCCCACGTCGCTAACGTCACTTCCCCCGCCGGCGATGGGGGCCGAGTCCACAGCGAGGAATCCAAGGAGCCCCGAGGCGCTTGAAGCCGCGTTGCTGTGCCGGAGGGTCAGCGAATTGACGTTGCCGCTTCGGTTTTTGATGGTGAACCTGTCGCTAATTTCTTCGTAGGTAACTTCATAGGTGTCGCTGTTTCCATTTTGGGCTTCAAGGGCGGTTTTGACAGCCGTGGCGAGGGCGTCACCGGTAACCGGGGCACCCGAAGTCAGGTCCCCGTCGGTTATCAGGTTGGCCGTCACGAGGCCCGAGACTCCGCTTTCAAACTGGAGGACATCGTTTGTTCCCGTCTGGACGATGAAATTATCCGTGATCGCGGCCGAGGTGAATGAACCGGCGGTTCCGAGGATCGGAGCCTTGGCGTCCAGGATACCCGTGATTTTGACATTGCTGGTGGGTTTACCGATGGAAGTGCCCAAATCGAGGACAATGTCGCCGATGACGGTCGTATCGACGACGCCGGTGGCGTCCACGCCAAACGCCCGCACCTTGCGCCCCGTTCCCGGGTGAATCAGGGTGCGCGTGTTGTCCAGCCGGAACGAGCCGTCGCGCGTATAGGAATTTTTCACCCCGGTCGGGTCGCTCGGATCCGAGAGTATGAAAAAGCCCCTGCCTTCGATGGCGGAATCCAGGGGCTCACCGGTGGGCGTTGCGTTTCCCTGGGAGAAGATTTTCTGGACGATTACCTGGCCGGCGCCGTTTCCGACCTGATTTTCACCCTGAATATAGAGGGTTCCCTGAAGGGTGGCATAGAAAGCCTCGGAGGTGGTCGCGCGGCTCCGCTTGAACCCGGGGGTATTGGTGTTGGCGATATTGTTTCCGATGACCTGGATCTGCTGGGCGGCGTTCTTGAGTGAGGATGCGCCTGTCGCGAGTCCGGGGAAAACGCCCATCGTTTGATCCTTCCCAATCCAGATAACCAGGAGAAGGGGTCTCCGCCCTGGGGCTTCACGCGGATTTCCCCTCGTGGCGCAAATTTACATCCATGCCGCTATTTCACTGGGAAGAAGTAAGGCAAGGGTCGTGCCGAAACCGGAAAGTAGCATAACTTATTAAATAACAAATGGATATGTCGATTTTCTTCCCGGGATTGATCTCGTCGGGACCGAATATTCCGCCCTATCGGGGAAAAAATTTTCCCAAACAGCTGGATACCAACACCCTCTGCATCAGCCGCCGCGTCAGCTGGCGGTCATCTCGGAAGCCAGGTCCTCAAGCCCCAGGCGGGTAAGCGTTTCAGCCGTGGGAATGCCATTCCCGTCCCAGCCCCGGATCGTGTAGTACTCGTCCTTCATGGCTTCGAGCTCCTCGGGCGGACAATACATCCCCTTGTGGGGCCCCTCGGGGATGGGCTCATTCATCACGCGATGGGGGAGCATGTCGCGAGTCCGGTCCACACCTTCGCGGACCTGGAAGGCGCGCTCGAGGTTGCAAATTCGCTCGCCGGCAATCTCGAGTTCCTCGGCGGTGGTGTCCCAGCCCGTCACGAAATTGAGCATTTTCGAGAAATTATCGTTTATGGTCGCGCCATAGCCGCGTTCGGAGGTGAAGCGGCACTGGGTGAGCGAGTCGCCCAGCGCCGTGTAGTTCTGGGTGCGAACGGCGAACTCGGCCTTGCCATCGGTGGTCGTATTGTCGTGGTCGGTGGCGTATTGGAGGGTTGGGCGGGTGTCGTGATGGCTTCCGCCCCGGGTGCCGGTAGCATATCCGATGGACATTCCCTTTAAGGCCCGGGCGCTGTGCGCCGGCAGTTCCAGCCCTTTGGCGGCGTAGAGGAGATTCGGGGCCTCGCCGCCAATCTCATCGGCCAGGCGCTGTCCGCCCTCGGCGAGATTTGAACCGAAACCGCGCCTGTGAGCCATGTCTTCGATGAGTTCCAACATCGTGTCCGGGTCCCCCCAGGCAAGGTCGCGCCCGGTGTCCGATTTTGTGAGCAAGCCGCGCTCAAAACACTCGTAGGCCAGCGAGAGAGTGACGCCGGTCGAGATGGTGTCCATGCCGAGCTCGTCACAGAGCTGATTCGCGCGAAGCAGGGCGCCTGGGTCGTCGATTCCGAGCATGGTGCCCAGGGCGAAAATCGATTCGTACTCGGGCATCTTCCACTTAAGGCCGTCCCACTTGCCTCCCTTCATGAGGTAGTCCTTGCCGCAGGCGACGGCGCACTTCAGGCAGGTGGTATCCTTGTCGAGGTAATTTTCAAGCATGACCTCGCCGCTGATCGGCTCGCAGTTGTCGAAAATCTCCTGCTGGAGGTTTTTCGTTCCGAGCGCGCCCATTTTGTTGATCATGTTGACGAGGATGGGGGTGCCGTACTTGTTCAGGGCGGCGGTGCCGGTCCGGAGGCCCTCGGCGGTTTCGTTGACGAACGCGCGGAGGCCCTTGGGGTCGGCCACGGCCGTCTTGGCCTTTCCGCTCAAGGCGATGGCCTTGACGTTCTTCGACCCAAGGACAGCGGCCATGCCGCCCCGTCCCGCGATGCCGTCGCGGCTTTTCCGCCAGGTGTGAGCGGAGGAAGCGAAGCGGACCATGTTCTCGCCGGCAGGGCCGATGGCGAGGACATCGGCGCCGCCCTCGCGCTCGGAGATGATATCGCAAGTTTCGCTGATCCACTTTCCGGCGAGATCGGAGGCATCACGGAATTCGACACCGCTCTCGGTGACCGCCAGGTAGACGAGGGAGTCGGCCTTGCCGTGGAGGACAATGAGGTCGTGCCCCGTGCGCTTGAGGGTGATGGGCCAGGCGCCGCCGAAGGTGCTGTCGAAGAA
>JAPYQX010000311.1 GCA_029937135.1 Nitrospinota bacterium | reverse complement strand
AGGTCCAGCGGTTTCTTTTCAACCGACTCATTGCCCGAGACGAGAACAACCGCCAGCGCCTCGAGCTGGCCGAGTCCTGGGAGCGGCCCTCCCCGCTCATCCACCGTTTTCGGCTCCGATCACGCGTCCGCTTCCACGACGGGACCCTCCTCACCTCGGCCGACGTAAAGTACACCTTCGACTCGATACGCGACCCCGCCCTCGCTTCCCCGCGCGCGGCCGGGCTTCGCGAGCTGGACCGGATAGAAACCCCTACGCCGGACACCGTGGTTTTTTATCTCAAGGAGCCCTCCGCCGCCTTCGCGGACTCCCTCATGGTGGGAATCGTGCCCAAGAGCGCCCGGCGGGCTGGAAAGAAATTCGGTGAGCGCCCGATCGGCACCGGGCCGTTCCGCTTCGAGCGCTTCGACCCGGACGAGCGAATCGAGTTGTCCGCCAATCCGGACTATTTCGGCGGGGCGCCTGAATTCGACCGTCTGATCTTCCGAATCCTCCCCGAGGAGACGGTCCGGGTCCTTGAGCTCGAAAGCGGCGGCCTCACCATGCTCCAGAATGCTTTCTCGCCCGATATCCTTCCCCGGCTCAGCGCCAATCCGCGCCTCAAAATTCTCCGCCGCGCGGGAACCAACTTCACTTATCTGGGTTTCAACATGACCGACCCCACCTTGGGGCGGATAAAAGTGCGCCGGGCCATCGCGCACGCCATCGACCGAAGGCCCATCATCCGCCATATTCTCAAGGGGCTCGCCTCGGAGGCGGACAGCCTGCTCCCCCGAGAGCACTGGGCGCACCCGGAGGGGCTTCCGGCCTACCCCCACGACCCCGCTCTCGCCCGAAAACTCCTGGACGAGGCCGGCTTCCCCGACCCCGACGGGCCGGGACCCCGCCCCCGCTTCTCTCTCGTTTACAAGACCTCCCAGAGCGAGCTTCGGAGGAGAATCGCCACCGTCATCGGCGACCAGCTCCGCCGGGTGGGAATTCACCTCCGCGTCCGGGCCTACGAGTGGGGCACTTTCTTCGGAGATATCCGTAGCGGAAATTTTCAGCTCTACAGCCTGACCTGGGTGGGAATCTCGGACCCCGACATCTACCGCTACATATTTCACAGCCGCTTCGCCCCCCCCGAGGGGCTCAACCGGGGACGCTATAAAAATGCGCGGGTGGACGAGCTGGTCGAGGCCGCCCGCGCGATTCCAGATACCGAAAAAAGAGCCAAACTTTATACCGAGGTTCAGCGAATCATCGGCCGCGAGCTTCCCTACGTGAATCTCTGGCACAGCGTGAACGTCGCCGCCATCGACCGCCGCGTGACCGGCTACCGCGTATACCCCAACGAAGACCTTATCTCCCTGGCGGGGGCCCGCCTCGGCCCACCGCAGACGAGAGGACGCTGACGTGCGACGCTACCTGTTAAGAAGGCTCGTCCTCCTGGTGCCCGTTCTCTGGGGAGTGGCCACCCTCGTTTTCGCCGTGACGAATATCATCCCCGGCGATCCGGTCGATCTCATGCTCGGGGAGACGGCCCGGCCGGCCCAGCGGGAGGTCCTCAGAAAGGCCCTGGGCCTCGACCGCCCGCTCGGGGTCCAGTACAGGGATTACCTCGCCGGCCTCCTCCGGGGGGACCTGGGCACATCGCTTCATAAGAAACGGCCCGTCGCCCAGTTAATCGCCGAGCGGATTTCGGCCTCGGCCGAATTGACCCTCGCCGCGCTCGCCATCGCCATCGCCATCGCCCTTCCGCTCGGAATCCTCGCCGCCCGGCGAGCGGGCACGGGGGTGGACCTCGCTGCCGGAGCCATCGCCGTCCTCGGCGCGAGCATCCCGGTGTTCTGGCTCGGCCCTCTCCTCATCATCTTTTTCTCAATCGATCTGGGCTGGCTCCCGGTGTCCGGCCGATCAAGTCCGCTGAGCCTCATCCTGCCGGCCCTCACTCTCGGAACGGCCCTGTCCGCTATTTTGATGCGGATGACGCGCTCAAGTGTTCTGGACATTCTTCCCCAGGACTATCTCGCCACCGCCCGGGCCAAGGGGCTGAGCGAGCGGCGCGTCCTCTGGCTCCACGCCCTCCGGAACGCCTGCCTCCCCCTCATCACCATCCTGAGCCTTCAGCTAGGGGCTCTACTCTCCGGAGCCATCATCACCGAGACCGTCTTTGCCTGGCCGGGCGTCGGCCGCCTGACGATTCAGGCCATTGCCGCGCGGGACTACCCCCTCGTCCAGGGTTGCGTACTTTTTATCGCGCTGATTTACGTGGCGGGGAATTTACTCGCCGATATCGCCTACGCCTGGCTCGACCCCCGCGTGAGGCTCGACTGAGATGCGCGGAAACACCTCTATCCGCGCCGGGGCGCTGGTGCTCGCGATCATCATCGTCTTATCTATAGGCGCACCCCTGTTCGCCCCCCAGGATCCCTTCTCGCTAAATCTCGCCGAAGGGCTGGCCACGGCGGACTGGGACCATCCGTTCGGCCAGGACAAGCTGGGCCGCGACATCGCCAGCCGCGTCTTCTACGGCGGGCGAATCTCGCTCATGGTCGGCTTCGCGGCGGTTTTCATATCGGTGCTGATCGGCGGCGTAGTCGGCGCGGTGGCTGGCTACGCCGGCGGGGCGTGGGACGAGTTCCTGATGAGGGTGACGGACGTTTTCATGGCGTTTCCCGGAATCCTTCTCGCCATAGCCCTGATGTCGGTGCTCGAGCCCCGGGTGGGCAACGTGGTGCTCTCCCTCTCGGCGTTCGGGTGGGTGGGCTACGCGCGCCTTGTGCGGGCGCAGGTACTCTCTCTCCGCGAACGCGAATATGTCGTCGCGGCCCGTGCGGCGGGCGCCCGGCCGCTCCGGGTGGTCGTACGCCATATTCTCTCAAACATCATATCGCCGGTGATCGTCGAGGCGAGCTTCGGAATGGCGGGAGCAATCGTCGCCGAGGCGGGGCTATCGTTCCTGGGCCTCGGGGTCCAGCCGCCGGCCCCGAGCTGGGGCGCCATGCTGGCCGAGGGGCGGGACTTTCTCCTGATCGCCCCCCACCTGACATTATTCCCGGGTATCGCGCTGGCGCTGACGGTGATGTCGCTGAACATTCTGGGGGACGGACTACGCGACCTGCTCGACCCTGCTCAAAAGAGATAGAAAAAGTACCACTTCTTTTTTTTCTTTTCCTTGGCTTTGATTTTTTGAGGGGGAGGCGGCCTCTTCCCGAGGACGGGGAGTTCCGACATTTTGATGGTCTGCCCGTGGGGGCGCATCGTCGTGCGCCGCTCTTTTTTAAAAATCGTCTTCAGGCGCAGGTCATGACAAACCAGACACTCTTTCGCCTCCCGCATCTCGCTGCCTTCGGGGAATGTCTCCTTCGCCCGCTGCATATGCGATTCGCCCTTGAAATTGGCGTGAATGTGACAACTTTGACAGTGATCGGCCACCACCACATTGGCCTCGCTGGGAAGAAGCTCCCGCTTGACCGCCCGCTCGAGGGGGGTGCGGGTGCAGCTTACCGCCACCACCACGCCCGCCAGAAGAACCGCGAACAACGCTCCACGCCTCATAAAAACTCCCTCTTCAAAAGCAGCCCCAGATTCAAGAGATTCAATTCGGGGGGAGTATAAGGAGCCACCCCGAAGGAGGTCAATTTGCCGGGGCGCGGCAACAGGGGAATAATCC
>JAPYQX010000017.1 GCA_029937135.1 Nitrospinota bacterium | reverse complement strand
CATCGAGACGGCCGCGGTCGCTTTCTTCCTGATCGCGGAGCTCAACCGCCTTTTCGAAATCCTGATTTTCAATCATGTCTTTCTTGAGGCGAATCGTCTCATCAATTTTCCGCTGAAGGTCGCGGATCTCGGCCGGGAAGGTCTCTTTCGCGAGACGCACCTTGCTGCAGGCCTCGTCGATAACGTCGATGGCCTTGTCGGGCAGGTAGCGGTCCGAGACATACTGCGAGGATAGCTTCACCGCAGAGACAATCGCCTCGTCAACGATACGGGCCTTGTGGTGTTTTTCGTACCTTTCCTTGAGTCCGCGCAGGATGTCCATGGCATCCTCGTTCGAGGGCGGCTCCACCATGATGGACTGAAAACGCCTCTCGAGCGCGCCGTTTTTCTCGATGTACTTGCGGTATTCATCGAGCGTGGTGGCGCCGATGCACTGAACCTCGCCCCGGCTCAGGGCCGGTTTAAGCATATTCGATGCGTCGATGGAACCCTCAGCGGCGCCGGCGCCGACAAGGGTGTGCAATTCATCGATAAAGATAATCACGTCCTGGCTCTGGGTGATCTCCTTCATGATCGCCTTGAGACGAGCCTCGAACTGGCCGCGGTACTTGGTCCCGGCGACGAGCGCCCCCAGGTCAAGCGCGACAACCCGCTTTCCGTAGAGGATTTGAGGAACCTCCTTGGAGATGATGAGCTGGGCAAGGCCCTCGACGATGGCTGTTTTTCCAACACCGGGCTCACCGATCAGGACGGGGTTATTCTTCGTCCGCCGGGCGAGAATTTGTATCACCCGCTCGATCTCATCGTTCCGGCCGATTACCGGGTCGAGCTTGCCTTCCTCGGCCAGTTCGGTCAGGTCACGGCCGAACTCATCGAGAGCGGGTGTCTTGCTTTTCTCCCTCGAGCGCGAAGCGACAGGCTCGCGGAGCAGGTTGATCGTCTGCTCGCGGGTCTGCTGGAGCTTGACGCCCAAGCTTCCCAGTATCTTCGCCGCCAGACCGTCTTTCTCGCGGACGATCCCCAACAGAAGATGTTCGGTGCCGATATAATTGTGGCCCATGAGGCGCGCTTCCTCGACGGCATACTCGAGAACTTTCTTCGCCTTCGGCGTGAAGGGAATATCGCCCTCAACCGGACCGCTCGTGCTCTTGGGCAGATTTCTTTCGAGTTCAAGGCGCAACTGCTTCGGGTCCACACCCAGCTTCTGAAGAACCGCGATTGCGATGCCGCCGCCATCTTTTAATACACCGAGAAGAATGTGCTCGGTTCCCAAATACTCGTGCCGGTAATTATCTGCTTCCTCTCTGGCGAGGATGATGACTTTACGGGCGCGCTCCGTGAAACGCTTGAACATACGGCCCTCCTTGCGAGTTCTTGTTACTTGGCGTCGATCCGACCATCCACCATGACGGTTTGACGATCCATCCTCTTGGCGATTTCAACATTATGCGTTGCCACGAGGAATGTCACACCGTCAGAGTGATTGATCTCCTTCATCAGTTCGAAGACTAGGCTCGCCGCTTCGGAATCCAAATTGCCCGTAGGCTCATCGGCCAAAACCAGTGAAGGCCGATTCACCAAGGCTCTTGCAATCGCCACTCTTTGTTGCTCGCCCCCCGAAAGCTCCGAGGGACGGTGATGTATCCTCTTTTTCAATCCCACCCTTTCGATGAGGTGGCGGGCCCGGACTTCCACCTCCCGGCGAGACTCCCCACCCAACATCCCGGGTATTGTAACATTTTCCAGCGCAGAAAACTCCGGCAGGAGGTGATGAAACTGAAAGATAAAACCGATTTCACGATTTCGAAACAAAGCCATTTCAGCGTCCGAAAGCCCGGACATGCTATTGCCTTTATACCGGATTTCCCCGCCCGAGGGGCGTTCCAGAGCCCCCAGGATGTGAAGCAGCGTACTTTTTCCGGCTCCCGAGGCGCCCGTGACGGCGACAATCTCTCCGGCATGGATTTCCAGATCCAGCCCCCTAAGGACCCGGACCAAGCCTCCGCCCATGCGGTAGGATTTTTCAAGGGCGCGCACGGACACAATAACTTCTTTATTATCAACTGCTTGACCGGCGACAGCCGCTTCCCCGGAGATAGGCTCAACCATAGCGAAGTATTTCCACCGGATCGACGCGAGAAGCTCTCCAGGCGGGGTACAATGTCGCTAAGAGACTGATTAAAAAGGCCCCCAGCGCCATGACCAAAATATCCCGGGCGGTCATATGAACCGGGAGACGACTGATCTGGTAAACGCTGGCCGGCAGGATATCCAGACCGAAATAAGCCTCGAGAAAATTCTCCACCACCCCCAGGTTCCAACCCAAAACCAGCCCGCCCAGTGTCCCCAGAACGGACCCGGCCAGCCCCATTGTCGCTCCCTGGAAGAAAAAAATTCGCATAATCACTCCCTGGGTGGCGCCCATCGACTTCAAAATCGCGATCTCGCGGCTCTTCTCCATGACCACCATGATGAGCGAGCCGATGATATTGAACGCGGCCACCACGATGACCAGAAGGAGCAAAATCGTCATCGTCGTCTTCTCGGTCTTGAGGGCCGAGAAAAGATTCCGGTTCATCGTCTGCCAGGAGCGCACCCAGTACGGATACGGAAGCGACTCCTGGAGACGGCGGGCCACCCGTTCGGCCGCGAAAATATCCGACACCCGGAGGTGAACGCCCGTCACGCCCTCGCCCAGGCCAAAAAATTTCTGGCCCTGCTTCATGGAGATGATGGCAAGACCCGAGTCGTACTGATAAAACCCGCTTCTGAAAATCCCGGCCACCCGAAAACTCTTCGAGCGGGGCAGCATCCCCATCGGAGTAATCTCGCCGACGGGACTGATGAGGGTGACTTTTTCTCCGAGGTCCGCTCCGAGGGATGAAGCCAACTCGGCCCCGAGAATCACTCCTGGCGGAGTCCCGCCGCCCGCCAAGTCCTGGAGCGATCCGGCGCGCATGTATTTTCGCAGGTCAGTGACATTTTCCTCCAGGGCGGGATCGATTCCCCGCACCACCGCGCCCATGACCGAGCCCCGCGACGAAAGCATCGCCTGGCCGTAGACAAACGGGGCCGCCGCGACGACCTGGTTTTCTTTCTTTGCGAGTGCGAGAACGTCGCTCCATTTTTTCAGGGATGCCGCCCCCGACTCCACGATGACGACATGGCTTTGGGTGCCGAGAATTTTGGTGCGAAGCTCGCGCTCGAATCCCGTCATCACACCCACGACGACAATCAGCGTGGCGACGCCGAGGGCGACGCCCAAGACGGATATCCAGGTGGTCAGGGAAATAAAGGCGGTTTTTTTCCTCGAACGCAGGTGCCGCATCCCGATATAGATTTCGACCGGAAGCCGCACGGCTAGTCCTGCGCCTTCCTGAGAAGAGGAAAGAGGATAACGTCGCGAATTGATTGTGAATCAGTCAAAAGCATGATGAGACGATCAATTCCGATTCCCTCGCCCGCCGTGGGCGGCAGGCCGTACTCCAGGGCCCTGAGATAGTCCCAGTCCACCTCGTGGGCCTCCTCGTCGCCCGCCTCGCGGGCCGCCGCCTGCGCCTCGAAGCGCGCCCTCTGGTCGTCGGGGTCGTTCAACTCGGTGTAGGCGTTAGCGATCTCCCGGCCGGCGATGATCAGCTCGAAGCGCTCGACCGTCTCGGGGTCGTCCTCCCGGCTCTTCGACAGAGGCGAGAGCGCCCGCGGGAAGTCGTAGATAAACGTCGGCTGGCGGAGCTTGGGCTCCACCGTCTCCTCGAAGAGATATTCGAGCAGGTGGATATGATCCATCTCGTCGGGGATCGTGTAGCCCGTCCGCGCCGCCAGGACCCGGGCATGCGTCCGGGCCGCCTCTTCGCTTTCGAGCACTTCGGGGGGGGCCTCCCCGAGCTCGACGATGGCCTCGCGCCATTTATACCGCGCCCAGGGGGCGGCGAAGGATATCTCCTCGCCGCCGTAGGTCACATCAAAGCCACCGGCGATTTCCACGGCGATGCCTCCAATCATCTCCTCGGTGAGATCCATCAGATCGTTATAGTCGGCATAGGCCATATAGAACTCGATCATGGTGAACTCAGGATTGTGCTGGATGGATATCCCCTCGTTCCGGAAATTGCGGTTGATCTCATAAACCCGGTCGATGCCGCCGACGACAAGGCGCTTGAGATACAGCTCGGGCGCCACCCTGAGAAAAAGGTCCATGTCGAGGGTGTTGTGGTGGGTGACGAAGGGCCGCGCCGTCGCTCCCCCGGCGATGGACTGCATCATCGGCGTCTCCACCTCCAGGAACCCCCGCTCGTCGAGAAACTGGCGCATGAGCTGGATCATCCGCGAGCGTTTCTTGAATATCTCGATCACGCCCGGATTCGATATCAGGTCCACATACCGCTGGCGGTAGCGAATCTCGACGTTCTGAAGACCGTGCCATTTTTCGGGCAGGGGGCGCATGTTCTTCGTCAGCAAATCAATCCCCCGCACCCAGACAGAAAGCTCGCCCGTGCGGGTTTTAAAAATGCCTCCCTCACAGCCCACGATATCGCCGATGTCGAGCTCCTTGGCGGCAGTAAATTTTTCCTCGCCCAGCTCGTTCATCCGGATGAAAAGCTGAATCTGTCCGCTGCCGTCGCGCAGGTCCATGAAAATGACTTTTCCCTGAAGCCGCTTGGCCATGACGCGCCCGGCGACAACAAATCGCTGCCCCTTCGTCACGGCGTAGCCTTCTTCGGTCAGATCGCCCTGCTCCGAGATGATTTTGGCGATGCGGTGAGAAACTGGGAAGCGGTTCGGAAAGGGATTTCCGCCCGCCTCGCGGATAGCTTCGAGCTTGCGGCGGCGTTGTTCGATCAACTCGCCGACATGCCCATCCGCGGCCGCGGAGTCTCCCTCTTCCGCTTGGACGTTATCCCCTGCGGAAGCAGCATCTTCTTTGTTTGGTGATGATTCGCTCATAAGTGACTGGCTTCCTTACTCACGGGTAATGGCCGGCGAGGGCCTTGGTCTCGAGGTTAGCCCTGGGAGGTTAGCCCCGGGAGGTTAGCCCCGGGGACCCGCCTCGGCCCGGCTCTCGATCAGGGACAATAAATAAGCGTCGATGAATTTGTCGATATCGCCGCCGAGTACGGCATCGACATTTGACGTTTCGACATCGGTTCGGTGGTCTTTCACCATCTGGTATGGATGGAGAATATAGGACCGGATCTGGTTTCCGAAGCTAATCGATTTTTTCGCGGCGTGCTGCAGCTCTTTTTCCTCCTCGCGTTTTTGCATTTCGAGCTTGTAGAGCTGCGCGCGCAGGAGCTTCATCGCCGTCGCCCGGTTTTTGTGTTGGCTCCTCTCGTTCTGACAGGTGACGACGATGCCGGTGGGGGCATGGGTGATGCGTACGGCCGAGTCGGTCGTGTTCACATGCTGACCGCCGGCGCCCGAGCTGCGGTAGACATCGATGCGCAAATCGCTCTCGATGATATCGATCTCCACGTCGTCGGAGACCTCGGGCACGACATCCACCGAGGCGAACGAGGTGTGGCGCCGCGAGGCGGCATCGAAGGGCGAGATTCGCACCAGGCGGTGGACGCCCATCTCCGCCCGAAGGTAGCCGTAGGCGTAATCGCCGGCAATGATGAAGGTGGCGTTCTTGATGCCCGCCTCCTCGCCGGACAGGACCGAGACCAGCTTGGCCGTGTAGCCGTGGGCTTCCGCCCACCGGGCATACATCCGGAGGAGGAGTTCGGCCCAGTCCTGGCTCTCCACGCCGCCCGCCCCGGCGTTCACCGAGAGGATGGCGTTGCCCGGATCTTCCTCGGAGTCCATCACAAGGCGGAATTCAAGTCTCCCCTGCTCCGTCTCGATGGCCTTGAGAGCTTCACCGAGTTCCCCGAGTAGATCCGGATCGGGGGCGCCCTCCTCCATTTCCATGAGTTGGATGAGTTCGCTTTGTTCGGTCAAATTTTTCCGGAGGCCGTCCCAGGCATCGATTGTCCGCTGGAGGGAGGCGCGCCGCTTCAGGGTGTTTTGAGCCGCTTCCGCGTCGTCCCAGAATTTCTCGCCGGCGGCGAGTTTGTCCAGCCTGGCGCATTCGGCTTCGAGTTCATCGAGGTCAAAGCCGACCTCGGAGTTCAAGGAGGCGCGCTTCGATCCAGTCGATTTTCTTCTGATACTCTTCCATCGTTTTCTCACCTCTGCGCGGGAGCGCACGTTATCCAATAGCGCCGGGCGGTTGCCGCGGTGCGGCCAGCGGCAATCATATCACAACCTCGGATGGCCACGGACCACCGCCAGCCACCCCATCAGCAGCATTATCGCGAAGCACACGAAAGCAAACACATCCCCCACTCGGGCGTAGAGGGTGGGGGGCCCCTTCCGGGGAGAGACGGTTCCGGCCCACCGCCATTTTTCAAATAACGGGCTCCTGATGCGAATCGCCCCGGTGGCATCGACGATGGCGCTGATTCCGGTGTTCGCGGCGCGCACAATCGGAGTGCGGAACTCCACCGCCCTCATCGCCGCCATCGAAAGATGCTGCTCGGAGGCGGCCGTGCGTCCGAACCAGGCATCGTTGGTGATATTGATGAAAAATCTCGCCCCGGCCATGCGCCTGACGACACGGGGAAAAATCACCTCAAAGCAGATGAGAACCCCGAATTCCCCCCCGGGGACATCGAAGATTCGGGCTTCCTCCCCCTCGCCGAAGCGCCCGATGACGGGGACGAATTTCTCCACGAAAAACAAAAGCCAGCGCAACGGAATATATTCGCCAAACGGAACCAGATGCATCTTGTCGTAGCGGCCCTCGCTCCGGCCGTCCGGCCCCAGAAGATAGGCCGAGTTGTAGAGGCTCATCGTCCCCTCCTCCCGTTTCGCCGAGAGCGAGCCGAACAGGAGATAGCTCCCCGCGTGCTCCGCGATTCCGGCGATGCGCTTTTGCCACCGGGGCTCCTCGGAATAGATGAACGGGGCCGCCGCCTCGGGCCAGACGATGAGGGGCGGAACGGGCCTGCTCCGGCCGCGGAAATCCCCGACCAGGGCCGAAGTCAGTTTTTCAAGATCCCCCATGATGGCCTCCCGCCGCCCCAACTCCCATTTCATCGAGGGCCGGGTGTCTGGCTGGACGATTCCGACGGGCCGGGGCAGACCCATCTCCCCCGGCACTTCGTGGAGCCTGATATAGCCATAGCCCAGCACAAGCGCCGCCACGGCCACCCCGCCGCCGAAAACGAGAATGGGAGCGCGATCAGGGTGGCGGAAAAAGTGCCAAAAGACCGCGTTGATCAGGACAATGAAAAATGAGACGCCGTAGACGCCGAAAAGATCGGCGATCTGGATGACCGGCAGGATGCTGTATTGGCTGTAGCCGAGCAGCGCCCACGGAAAGCCCGATAGAATATAGGCGCGGGCGAGTTCGAGGGCGACCCAGAGGACCGGGGCCATGAACATGCGGGCAAAACCCGCCTCGGGCGTCAGCCAGATCAGGAGATAACCAAAAGCCCCGACATAGAGCCCGATATAGGCCGCGAGGGTCAGCACCAGGAGCCAGGCCAACGGCGAGGGCAGCCCTCCGTAGTTGACCATCGTCTCCTCGACCCACCAGATGATAATAAAATAGCCGATAAACCCGGCCACGAAGCCGAGGATCATCCCGTCGAGCGGATGTTTCCGCTCAAGAATCCAAAGGAGCGGAAAGAGCGCCACCCACGCAATCGCCTGAAAGGAAAACGGGGGAAACAACAAGCCCAGTAAAATCCCCGAGAGGGCGGCATAAGCGAAATCGCGCGGTCTCAAGGTGCGTGCTCCTCTCCGGGTGGCAAATCCGCTCCCGCTGGCGAATTCGCGTTTTCGCGCCCGCCGAGATGCTCCCGGATGGCCCCCACCAGCCGGGGGGTGATCCCGTCAACGACAAGAAGCTGCTCGTCCGTGGCATCGACCACCCCGCGCAGGCTCCCGAAGGCGCGGAGAAGGTTCCGGCGCCGCTTTGGCCCGAGACCCGGCACATCGTCGAGACCGCTGCGGAGATCCTCCTTCGCGCGGCGGCTGCGGTGATAGGTCACGGCGAAGCGGTGCACCTCGTCGCGGATTCGTTGGAGAAGGAGCTTTTCGGGGCTGCCCTCCGCCATCCGCACCGGCTCCGAGACCCCCGGCAGAAAGAAGACATCCTGATCCTCGGGGTTATCCTTCGTCCTTCCTTTCGAGATCGAGCAAAGCCCGACATCAGCGACACCCACCTCCTCGAGCGCCTGGGCGGCCGAGGAGAGTTGCCCTTTTCCGCCGTCGATGAGAATCAGGCCGGGTTTTTCACTCCCCTCGTTCACGACTCTCTCCATGCGCCGCGAGACAATCTCGCGCATCGCCGCGAAATCATCGGCTTGTCCGACGACCGATCTTATCCGGTAGCGGCGATAGCCATCCTTGAGCGGACGCCCTTCGCGGAAGGTCACGCTCGCGCCGACAATATTGCTTCCGTGAAGATTCGAAACATCAAACGCCTCGATGCGGGCGGGAAGGTCGTCCAGCCCCAACGCCTTTCGGATCGCATCGAGCGTCGCCTGGTCCTTGGTAAGGCGCACCTCGTCGCGCTCGAGCGATTCCCCGGCGTTCTCGGAGGCCATCTCGACCAGACGGCGCTTTCCTCCCCGCCGGGGGGTTAGGACCGCCACCTTCCGGCCCCGGCGCTCCGAGAGCCACCGGGCGATCAACTCCGCATCCGGCGGCGGCGCGGGCAGCAAAACCTCGGCGGGGAAGTAGGACTGTCCCATGTAGTACTGTTTCACGAATCCCGATACAGCCTCGCCCGAGCCCACCCCAGCCTTCAGGGCGACGGTGAAGCCCTGATCGCCCAACATCCGCCCCCCGCGCACGAAAAAGAGCCGAAAATACGCCCGGTCCTCCTTGCGGTGGAGGCCGAGAATGTCCTGGTCTCCACCTAGAACAGTGACCATTTCCTGCTTCTCGAACACGACCTCGATGGCGCGCAGTTGATCGCGCGTCTTCGCGGCCTTCTCGTACCTGAGCGCCTCGGAGTGCTCCGCCATATCGCGGCGGAGTTTCGCCTCGAGCCCGGTGTTTTTCCCCTTGAGAAAGTTCAGGGCGTCGCCGATTTTCGCGTTGTACTCCTCTTTTGTCTGCAGGCCGTCGCATGGGCCGAAGCATTGGTTCATCTGAAAATAGATGCACCGCTTCGCGGTCTTGTCGGCGAGGCTCCCGGTGCAGGCGCGGATATTAAAGGTTTTGTGCAGGAAGCGAATCGTCCGGCGCAAACGCCCCGAGGCCGGAAACGGGCCCATGTACTCCGCCCCGTCGTCCGCCGGGCTCCGCACGATGCTCAGCCGGGGAAAATCCTCATTCGTGCTAAGCTTGAGATACGGAAAATGCTTATCGTCGCGTAAGAGAAGGTTGTGCCGGGGCTTGTGCCGCTTGATGTAGTTGTTCTCGAGGATGAGGGCCTCGACCCCGGTCGAGGTGACGATGTGTTCGAGCGTCGAAATCTCGCTCACCATTTTTTCGATCCAGGGACCGCGGCCGGTCGATTTCCCGAAATAGCTCCGGACCCGGCTTCGCAGTTTGACGGCCTTGCCGATGTAGAGCACATCGCCCGCTTCATTCTTGAAAATGTAAATGCCCGGTTTCTCGGGCAGGCGTTTGATCATCTCGCGATCAAAGAGTGCGGGAGCCTCAACGGCGGCGTCCGCCGCAAGAGAGACGCCTTCTCCGGCGGCTTCCGTTTTACCCTTTCGCGCCATCACTGGACCCGCTCCTGGGTCCGGATGCCGAGTTGGCGGCGCTCGATGGCGATGATCCGGTCACGCAGCTCCGCGGCGCTCTCGAATTCCAGCTTCTGGGCCGCCTCGCGCATCCGGGCGCGGAGTTCTTCGAGGTCAACGGCCTCCTCCTCGGTCATCTCGCCGTAGACGGCCGCCTCCTCCGCCGCGCTCCCGGCAGCGTCTGCGTAGTCATAATTCCCGGCGGTTTCGATCAACTCGTCCATCCGCCGGTTTATCGAACGCGGTGTGATGCCGTGTTCCTCGTTGTAGGTGAGCTGGAATTTCCGGCGACGGGTCATCTCGTCCAACGCCCGCTGCATGGAGTCGGTGATCCGGTCCGCATACATGATCACCCGCCCGTCCACATGGCGCGACGCCCGGCCCGAGGTCTGAATCAGAGAAGTTTCCGAACGCAGGAACCCCTCCTTGTCGGCGTCGAAGATGGCCACGAGCGCCACCTCGGGCAGGTCGAGCCCCTCCCGCAACAGATTGATTCCAATCAGCACGTCGAACTCTCCCGAGCGCAGATCGCGGATGATCTTTACACGCTCGAGGGTCTCAATGTCGCTGTGCATGTAGCGGACGCGGACGCCGAGGTCTTCGTAGTACTCGGTCAGATCCTCTGAGAACCGCTTGGTCAGCGTGGTGACGAGAACCCGCTCGCCGCGCTCGGCGGATTTGCGAACCTCGGCGAGCATATCGTCCACCTGGCCCTGCACCGGGCGAATCTCCACCGGCGGGTCCACCAGCCCGGTCGGGCGGAGTAGCTGCTCGACGACAACGCCCTCGCTTTTTTCCAGCTCGTAGGGGCCCGGCGTGGCCGAGACGTAGACGACGCTGGCCGTCTGCGCCTCGAATTCTTCGAACCTGAGCGGCCGGTTGTCGAGGGCCGAGGGAAGGCGGAAACCGTAGCGGACGAGGGTTTCCTTCCGCGAGCGGTCGCCCTTATACATCGCGCGGATCTGAGGGATGCTCTGGTGGCTCTCGTCCACGATGACGAGATGGTCCTTCGCCAGATAGGAAAACAGCGTCGCCGGCGGCTGGCCCGGCTCGCGGCCGTCAAGGTGGCGGCTGTAGTTTTCGACCCCGTGGCAGTAGCCCACCTCACGAAGCATCTCCATGTCCTGGAGGGTCCGCTGGCGGATGCGATCCGCCTCGAGTTCGAGTCCATCGGCGTTCAGTTCGGTCACATGGGCCCATAGCTCTTCCATGATGTTTTCGATCGCGTGCGATTGGCGCTCCTCGGGGGTGATGTAGTGGCTATTCGGATATATCTCGATTTGATCGATGGACCTTAGTACGGTCCCGCACAGGGGGTCGATCTCGCTGATTTCATCAATTTCGTCTCCGAAGAATTCGACGCGAATGGCCTCGTCTTCCTCATGAGCGGGGAGGAGTTCCACCACGTCTCCCCGTGCGCGGAACGAGGCGCGGACGAGCTCGATATCGTTGCGAGTGTACTGGATGCGGACAAGCTGGGTGAGCAATTCCTCGCGGTTCATTTCCTGGCCGCGTTCGAGGTGAATGTGAAGGTCGTAGTAGTCGGACGGGGAGCCGAGACCGTATATCGAGCTGACGCTGGCGACGATGATGATATCGCGCCGGGTGAGGGCGGAGCGGGTGGCCGAGTGGCGCAGGCGGTCCAGCTCGTCGTTGATGGCGGAGTCTTTTTCGATGTAGGTGTCCGTCGTCGCGACGTAGGCCTCGGGCTGGTAGTAGTCATAGTAGCTGACAAAGTACTCGACGGCGTTGTGCGGGAAAAAACCCTTGAACTCATTAAAAAGCTGAGCGGCGAGCGTCTTGTTGTGAGCGATGACGAGGGTGGGCTTCTCCAGGCGGGCGATAACGTTCGCCATGGTGAAGGTTTTTCCCGAGCCGGTGACCCCAAGGAGGATTTGCTGGCGCTCGCCGGCCTCGACACCCTCCACGAGGGCGTCGATAGCCTGTGGCTGATCCGCGGTGGGTTGAAAATCGGAGATAAGCTGAAACTCGCCCATCGGATAAAAACCCATCTTATAGGAGGCGGCGCAAAGCAAACGTAACCCAACAGGCTAATGTACGGAATCAAGGCGTGTTAATAAAGGGGCGGGGGGAGCCAGGTCATCCGCACAAGAGATGGCGGCTCAAGAACCGCCGAAGGGACCGAGGTATTTCTCCCACCTCAGATGGGGCGCGGCGGTCATGCGCGGGTTCATCCACTCGAATGAATAGTATCTCGGCTTGCGGGCCGGGCGCAGCAGGCGCATCCCCGCCTCCCCGGGCAGGCGGTTTCCCTTTCGGGCGTTGCACTTACGGCAGCAGCAGACGACATTTTCCCAGGCCGTGCGCCCCCCCCTTGAGAGCGGGGAGATATGGTCGAGGGTGAGCTCGTTGGGCGAGCCGCAGTACTGGCAGGTGTGCCCGTCGCGGCGGAATACATTTTTCTTCGAAAAGGGGGCCTCGGCCTTGCGGGGGACCCGGACGTAGCGGAGGAGCCGTATCACCACCGGGAGGCGGAAGTTGAGCCGCTCGCTGCGGACCATGAAACCGTCCACCTCGATGGTCTCGGCCTTGCCGAGGAGCATCATCTGGACCGCGCGCCGCGCGCCGCACACATTAATGGGCTCGTAGGTCTGATTGAGCACAAGAACGCGCACGGCTTCGATCATGCCACCTCCCTTTTACAAGCGGAAACAGGACGAATCGTGGATAAACGGCTACGGGCTAGGAAACCTTTATCTTATTTCGCGCCCCGCCTTGTCAACGCCCCGGTAGCGGCGGTCCTCCCGCAACGCTCCGGTTGCGGCGGCCGATACGGCGTTTTATCCTGCGGCGAGACGACTCGGGCGGCTGTCCGGTAAAATCCCGCCCGGCCGCCCGGAAAATTTCCGCCCGGCTGTCAGGAGAAATTCCGGGCGGCCCGCACCGTGAGGTGACCCCTTGAAATCGCGCAAACCCAAACGCGGAAAAATATTCCTGCTCCTCGCCGCCCTCGCCGTGTTGACCGGCGCCGGCGCGGGCATGGGCTTTTCCTATATCTACGATTTCCCGGAACTCGAATACCTGCGCAACTACCGGCCCAGCACCATCACGCGGATACACGCCCGCGACGGGCAGCTTATCTCCGAACTCTACCAGGAGCGCAGGGTGCCGATCCCGCTCGCGAGAATCCCCGCCCGGTTGCGGCAGGCCATCCTCGCCATCGAGGACGCGCGCTTCTACAAGCACCCCGGGGTGAGCACCCGGGACATCGTCCGCGCCTTCTGGCGCAACCTGCGGGCGCGGCGTCTCGTCCAGGGCGGCTCGACGATCACCCAGCAACTCGCCAAAGTCCTCTTCCTCACCCCCGAGCGCACCCTCAAGCGCAAAATAAGAGAAGCCCTCCTCGCCCTCGAAATCGAGCGCCGCTTCACAAAGGATGAAATCCTGGAATTTTATCTCAACCAGATATATCTCGGCAGCGGGGCCTACGGCGTCGAGGCCGCCGCGCGCGGCTATTTTGGAAAAAGCGTGGGCCAGCTCACCCTCCCCGAGGCGGCCACCATCGCCGGGCTGCCCAAGGCCCCCTCGCGCTTCAACCCGCGCCGCCACCCCGGGCGATCCCTGGGCCGCCGCCGCCTCGTCCTCCAGCGCATGCGCGAGGTCGGCTTCATCACCCCCGAGCAGGAGCGCGCCGCCTCCGATGAGCCGATTCACCTCGTCCCCCGCGCCGTGAACACCGCCCCCGAGCTCGCCTACTTCGCCGAGCGCATCCGGCGGCAGCTGGGCCGCCGCTACGGCGCCGCCCTCTACAAAAGCGGCCTCTCCATCCAGACAACGCTCGACCTCGACCTCCAGAAAGTCGTCCACGCCGCCCTCCTCCGGGGCATCGAGGAGATCAACCGCCGCCGGGGGTTCTGGCCCGCGGGGCGCAAGCGCCGCCGCCCCCCCCGCCTGGGCGATAGGTATCAACTACGCATCGCCGAGCTGAGCGGCTCTGTCATCCGCGCCGCGATTCGCGGCTACGAAGCCGCCCTCGAAATCCCCAACCGCATCGACGCGCGCGCCCTCCGCGAGGGCGACCTCGTCCTCGGCCGGGTGATCAGGGTGGACCGTGACGGAAAGACAATGACCCTCGAATGGCAGGACACCGTCCAGGGCGCCGCCGTCGCCTTCGACCCGCGCACCGGCGCCCTGCGCGCCCTCACCGGCGGCACGAATTTCCGCCGCTTCCAGTTCGACCGCGCCACCCAGGCTAAACGCTCGCCCGGCTCCGCCTTTAAACCCATGATCATGGCCACCGCCCTTTTCAAGGGCTACACCCCGGCGCAAATCCTCATGGACACCCCCTTCGTCCGCCGGATGCCCGGCACCCGCAAGGAATGGAAACCCCGCAACTACTCCAATAAATTCAGCGGGCCCGTGACCATGCGTCGTGCCCTCGAAAAATCCCTCAACCTCGCCACCATCAAACTCCTCGATCAGATCAAACCCCAAATTGCCATCACCTTCGCCAGACGCCTCGGCATCCGCGTCCCGCTCCGGCCCTACCTCTCGCTCGCGCTGGGCGCCTTCGAAATCACCCCCTACGAATTCACCGCCGCCTATATCCCCTTCGCCACCGGCGGCATCCACGCCCGGCCCTACGACATCATCAAGGTCACCGACGCCGGGCATCACATCCTCGAGGAGAACGTCCCCCAGACCCACCGCGCCATCCCCCCCGAGATCGCCTACCAGATTCGCTCCATGCTCCGCGGCGTCGTCATTTCGGGCACCGCCAAACGCGCGCGCTCGCTCCCCGGCTTCGTCGCCGGCAAGACCGGCACCACGAACGAATACCGCGACGCCTGGTTCATCGGCTTCGCCGACGACCTCATCCTCGGCGTATGGGTCGGCCGCGACGACAACAAGCAGATGGGCTACCGCGCCTCGGGCGGCTCGGCCGCTCTCCCCATCTGGATGAAGATCATGAAATTCTGGCTCGAGCGGCGCGAGCCCGTCCTCACCGCCACCCCCCCGCCCGGCGTCGCCCTTGTCCAGATCGACGCGCGCACCGGCCTCCTCCCCTCGCCCGCCTGCCCCGGCAAGACCCTCACCGAAGCGTTTGTTCAGGGCACCGAACCGACAGAACGGTGTAAGAGGAGAGAGACCGGAGAGGGTTTATTTAACGGTGGTTAGGGGTTAATTACTGCTTATAGAATAGCTTCCCTTACAAATTCTCGTGCTTGTTCAAGTTCTGGGTCCGTATTCAGGTTTTTTTGAAGAACTTCATTGGCCCACTCGGGACCATGATTTCCAACGCTTCTGCAGAAACTTCCAAGAGTGCCAATAGGCACAACAAAAATCCCTAGTTCTTTTAAGGCTTTAATAACCCTAGTACAACTTTCATGCGCTTGTGCGGGAGGAACATAAGCAATTCCGATTCTTTTTGCTTCTTTCCAGGGGGAAATCCTCCTCCCAATGTTTTGAATTTCCTTGATAGCGTCTTCCGGAAAGTTTTCTGAAACAACCTCGTCAAGAATATTACGTATCCCTCTCTTGGTTTCTTCTGCATTCAATTCCGGGCGTTTATCCTTAATAGCTGCATTCAAGACATTCCAATCACCGCTAATCGTCGCCCAATCACCACCAAGAATTTCAAATAATGAGCGCAAAGGTTGTTCCTCATTCAAGATGTCAAAATCAGCAATCACCTTGAGAGGAACTTCAAGGTTCTTCAGGGCCTTTATGATAGTAGGTATCCTATGCTTGCCTCCGCAATGGATAAACATAATATCCGGGTTTTTGGTTTCCGCCTGTTCATTTAAGATTGCATCGGTAATTGCTGAGTAGAATTTGCAGTCAGAATCGCCTTCACATACCACAACTGATTCGTGAAAAAGGCCGTCCAATACATTTGAATATCTGAGAATCGGGTCTTTCCATACCTCACGTACTGATTCGGGTGTAAGTTCTTTTGCAGGGTTAACTTCTTCGTCCCTGCGGATTCTTATCACCCTAATGTTGTTAGATTCTGTATTCAGCATTCCTCGAAGAAGGTCCCCGCTATGGGTGGAAATGAAGAGTTGTCTTTGGTTAGATTTGTCGTTTGCAAGCATTCGACCCATGAGTGTCGCTTGAGGAGGATGGAGGAATGCTTCTGGTTCATCAATAAGTGTAATAAAATAATCAAGCAAATTTATATATAGCAAACAAGTTGTGAAGCTTCTCATCCCATCTCCCTGATTTTTAAGCTGAGGGAGTTCGCGAATTTTTCTTTGATAACTAACTGCTAGAGGTTGCTCACCTTCATCGAGAGGAGGGCGCTCCCCCAAATGGAGACTTATTTCGGTTCCACCAAGACGGTTTAAAAGTAAAGAGGTTCCAAAGGCTGCGTGAAATTCTTGACATATCTTTGTTTCATCTTCTTCGTTTAGATACATCTGATGAACGAGGTTTGATGGCTTTTGTCGGGAAAATTCCAACGAGGGTACTGAGTTCGAACCATTTAGTCTGGATTCAGTATTTAGATGCGTCAGAAAGAAAGGGCCGAAATGATGATGTCCCTGAGGTCGGCCTAAAACTTCCCAAGAATTTCGTTTTCACTAATATTATGGTTCAACCGAGAAAAGGTCTGCCCATCAGATGTGTCGCAATTCTCTCTAATCCACTCCAAAGCTTCCTCAGGAGACCCAGTTTTTCCAATTTCAATAGAATTGACTACCTTGCCAGCCTGAGCTCCAGGATTGGGAAATAAGTCTTGAATTTCTTTTAAGGCCACACTTTTACCAACATTGTTCGAGCCAACAAGCACAATAATTTCGTTGCTCGAAAGATGAATGGTTGTGCCGTCACTAAAAGTTAATGATGAAATCCATGCAGAAGCTGGCATGTTTGGGCCTTTCTATAGAACCTAAATATCTAATTGAGGAATATTGGTAAATCATACAAGATAATGCAAATCACTTTAAAGTGGCCCAACTCCCCCCACTCTGGGAATGCTGACCCCTATAAAACCAAACGCGTCCACCGCACAACCTTGCACTCCCCAACCTTCCGTGTTGGAATTCGCCGGTAATTTGAATCTGGCGGGAAGTGGTGCAACCACCGGGAGGCGGATCAAAATGAATAAGGCGGTGAATCTGGCCTGGTATCTGGTGAACAGGGGGATAAGTCTTCCGTTTTACCTGGCGGGGCTGGGCGCGGCGCGGGAGTTGGGCAAGGGGGCTTGGGCGGCGCTGGAGGGAGCGTACCGGCTGCCGGTGGATTTCGCGCGGGCGGCGGCGGCGAATGACGGGGTGGCGACGCTGGCGAAGGGGACGGCGAGCCTGCTGCTGGGGATTGGTCAAAGCGTCATCGAGAATACGGTGGGGACGCTCGCCCTGTTGGCGGCGGGTGTGATGGCCGGGAAGGCTGTCGCCTGGAAGTCGGAAAGGCTGAGGCAGTATAAGCGGGATGAGGCGATTTTCAGGGAGCGGCAGGAGATGAAATAAACGCGCTAACCCTGGAGCCAACCTTCCTCAGGTTGGCTCACCTTCGAACAGGGCGTCGGTGAAGGCCTTGGCATCAAAGGGAATGAGGTCGTCGATGCCCTCGCCGACGCCTATCCACCGGACGGGGAGGCCGCTTTCGTGGACGGCGCCGATGAGGACGCCGCCCTTGGCGGAGCCGTCGAGCTTGGTGACGACGAGGCCGGTCACGCCGAGGGCGGAGCCGAACTCGCGGACCTGGGCGAGGGCGTTCTGGCCGGAGGTGGCGTCGAGGACGAGGAGTATCTCGTGCGGGGCGCCGGGGAGCTGGCGCCCGGCGACGCGGCAAAGCTTGATGAGCTCGGCCATGAGGTTTTTCTTGGTGTGGAGGCGGCCGGCGGTATCGACAAGAAGGACATCGGCCCCGCGCGCACGGGCCGAGGCGATGGCATCGAATACGACGGCGCCGGGGTCGGCGCCCTCCTGGTGGCGGACGATGTGGCACCCGTTGCGCTCGGCCCAGACCTCGACCTGCTCGCCGGCGGCGGCGCGGAAGGTATCGGCGGCGGCAAACATGACTTTTCGCCCTTCACTGGCAAGGCGGGAGGCGAGTTTGCCCGCCGTTGTTGTCTTTCCGGCGCCGTTGACGCCGACGAGGAAGATGACTTCGGGCTCGCCTTCGGGCGGCCCCTGGCCTTTGACAGGCGGAGATTGGGCCGGGTGTTCCATGAGTGAGAGGAGAATCGCACGCACGCGCACGGCAGGGCTCTCTCCTCCGCCCTCGCCGCGCCGGAGCGCCTCAAGGACGGCCTCGACGGTAACCGGGCCGATATCGGCCATGTAGAGCGCCTCCTCGATGTCGCCGATGGACTCTGGATCGATCCGGGATATCCCGGAAAGAACCACACCGAGGGTCGATGCGAGAGAAGCGCGGGTCTTGGCCAGCCCTCGGCGGAAACCGCCCAACCACCTCCGTGAGCGGCCACTTTCAACATCTCTAATTTCGGAGGGATGCTCTCCGCCTGTTTTTTTTCCGCCGAATCGAAGAACCACCCGGCCCCCCTTTCTAGAGGTGTTTCAAAGAAGAACCCCCGCAGGCGAATTTGCCGCGGGGGTTGTCAGTATTCTCAGCTCAATCGAAATCGCACGGCGGGACCTAGGCGCTACCGGAGTCAACCGCCGTAGCCACTTCCTCGCCTTCAGCGGCAACTTTAGGCTCTTCCGCCTCGCGGCTACCGGCACTTTTCTCGTTTTCGTCCGTGCGATTCATTTTCACCGAAACAATGATGGACACGCCCTTCTCGCGCTGGGTCACGCCGTAGAGCCGGGTGGCGTAGGACATCGTCCGCTTGTTGTGGGTGATTAGAATGAACTGGCTCTTGCCTTCGAGCTCGGCGATCACATCACGGAACCGGCCCACGTTTGCGTCGTCAAGGGTAGCGTCCACCTCATCGAGCAGACAGAAGGGGCTCGGGCGAACGGAGAAGACCGAAAAGAGAAGCGCCAGAGCCGTCAGCGCTTTCTCACCCGCAGAGAGAAGCATGATATTCGCCGGACGCTTGCCCGGCGGCCGCACCTCGATGTCCACCCCCGTCTCAAGAGGGTCGTTCGGGTCGATGAGGTACATGCGCGCTTCTCCACCTTGGAAAAGACGTCCGAAAATATCCGCGAATTGAGTGCTCACCTGCTCGAAAGCTTCCAGGAAGCGCCGTCTCGTCGTGTGGTTCAGCTTATCGATGGTTAAATGAAGGTCCTGAATAGACTTCTCCAAATCCTCCTGCTGCTCCTTGAGGAAGGAGTATTCTTGGTTGATTTCGTCGAACTCCTGGGCCGCCAACGGATTCACCACGCCCATCCGCGACAGCCGCGTTTGAAGCATTTCGAGCCGGGTGGCGTGCTCATCGTAAGATGGGAGATGCTCCTTATTTTCCAGGGCCAATGCGATTAGATCAAGGTCGAAATCTCTTCTCGCCGATTCGACCAGCGAATTTCGCCGGACACGGAGGGTGGTCCGCAACTCGGCCGCCTCGGAGAGGCTGGACTGGATGCGTTCGGATTCATCTCGCATTTCTCGCAGAAGATTTGCTAACTCTTCGTCACGGGAACGAACATCGTCCACGACACGGGAGCGCTCCCCCTGCTCGGCCTCGATCTCGATTTTTTCCTTTCTGAACTGAACGATCTCCTCATGGCTCTGGGTGAGGTTCAGGTTCAGACTCTCGCGTTTCTGGTGCGAGTCCTCCTCTTCCTCCCTCCTTCGGGCTGCTCGGGAGGTGTTCTGCTGAATCGCCTCCGCAACCCGGTTGAGCTCAGCCCGCAGGCCAGTGGCCTTCCCTTGCGCCTCGGTCGACTGGACGCGCCTGTCAGAAACTTCCTCCTCCAGGCGGGCGGCCTGCTCCCCTACGCGGGCCTGTTCTTTTTCGATTTCCACACTGCGGGTCTCGGCATCCAGCAAGACCGCTCCTGCCCTGGTCGCCTCTTTTTCCGCCTCCCGGCGGACGACCTCGATCCGCTCAAGCTCTCCGATCAGATCCAAGCGCTGTGCGGCGAGCACGTCGCAGCGCTCAACCGAAACTGATAGTTTCTCCTGGAACGCACGAAGGGTCCCTTCGACCTCGACGCGAGCCAGTTCCACTTCGCGGACTTTTTGCTCCGCCTGCGCCTCCTCCTCCTGAGCGCGGTCAAGGGCATGACGGCAATCCGTCTCTTTTTCGGCGGCCACGGCCAGCTTCGATTCCTGCCCTGCCGCCGAGAGCTTTAGCTCTTCGCGCCGACGTTTTCTCTCGAGAACACCCGCTCCCGCATCGGAGATACTGCCTCCTTCCACGGCACCGGACGGCAACACCAATTCCCCCTCTAGTGTGACCCAGGTAATACCATCCGGCCCAGAGCGCCATGCCTCATATGCAGCGTCCAAATCACGAATAATTCCCACACCCGCAAGAAGCGATTCCATGAGCGAACGGTAATCGTCCGGAAAACCAACCAAATCGATGGCCCCACCCTCAACGCCTGCAAGACGCGGAATATAGGGACGCGCCAATCTTCGCGGAATGGCAGGAAGCGCCAACCCCCTCCCTTTCCGCCCCGAAGAGATTAGATTTTTAATCGCGGCAATGCCGGATTCTGAGTCCGACACCACCACCCCCTTGAGCTTGGCTCCAAGCGCCGCCTCTATGGCTTTTTCATAACGAGGCTCGACTTTCAGTACTTCCGATAATACATCCCGAACCTCCACACCTGCTGCGTGAAATGCATCCGCCCCGGAGAGGTCATTCAAACCCTCCTTTTCTAGGCTTTCGATCACTTGAAGCGAAGACCTGGATTCGACAAGCGCCTCTTTCGATACCGCTACCGCCGTCTCGCATTCGCGAAGCATGGCTTCGAAACGAGATTTTTCAGTGTTAGCGCCTTCCAGCCGTTTTTTAGAGGAATCCACATCGACCGACAAACCGTTGAGACGGGCAGCAACAGACTCAGTCTCCCTTTGCACCTCATTGCGAATCTGGGTGGCCTCGGATAATTCCTTGTCCAAACGCTCAATTGACTCTCGGATTGCCTCGCGCCGGGAATCGCCCGAAGCAATTCGCTCGCGGACATCGCTAAGACCCTTGGATTCGCTAGCGCAGAGATTCCGGTTATCTGCCTCGGCCGCCTCCCATTTCGATAACTCGGACCGCAACCCATTCAAT
>JAPYQX010000310.1 GCA_029937135.1 Nitrospinota bacterium | reverse complement strand
TCTTCCTTCAAGTATCTATACATCTACGGAATCATTTCAAGAATAACTTCCCATTGACTTACTTTTGTTCTCTGTCTTGCCTGAATCACTTTGAATCTTGAGCCCGCGTCTAATAACATTTCATTCTCTTCTGGATTACTTGAAATAGGACGGACAGGCATAGCTCTAGAACCCTTCGGAACTCTAACTGTGATAAATGCTGTTTCGCTCTTCTTTCTGTGCATTTGTATACCTTCGAGCCATCTTTCAGCATCTCTCTTATTGAGAGAAGAAGAGATAAAGCCCTTATCTGTGTATACTTTTCCTTCCATACCATCCCAACTAAACGTCCGTGCTCCAGACCCTCTAAACACAAGAACATCATCTAAGGCTTTCCCGCCAGACTTATCAAGAAATAAGAATCCGCAAAAAAAATTCGCTAAAAAACCGTGACGACAGGGTGCCCGGAATTCCCCGGGCGGGAAACCCCCTCTGACCCTATTCGGCCTTGTCTTCTCCTTGTTCAAGGCTGGCTCCGAAGCGGCGGCGGACAAACGCCTCGGCATCCTCCCTCGATTGGACGCGGCCCTCAAGTTGTTCGTCGTCGAGAGTGGTGAGAATTTCCTGAAACCGGGGCCCCGGCTCGAATCCCATCCGGGTGAGGGCGTGCCCATCGAGGAGGGGGACGGGCCTCAGCGCCTCCTCGCCGAATTCGGCCCGTTTGTCCAGGCAAAACTGGTGCGCCGTGAGGTCGCCGTGGCTCGCCAGACGGTCGATGCGGTGCAGCTCCAGAAGCTCGGTGATAAACGGTTCGCGCAAAAATCGCTTCAGCGTGCTCTCGCGCATCTTTTTTACATCGAGAAATTTCATGTGATTCTTCACTACGTCGCGGATGAGGCGCTTCTCCTCGCCCGGCATGTTCAATCGCTCGCAGACTTCCTCGGCGATTCGCGCGCCCGCAGTTGCATGACCGATAAAGCGGATTCGATCGGTTTCCGAAAAAGTCTCGGGTTTTCCGGTGTCGTGCAAAAGAACCGCCCATGCGAGGGCAGAACTTGGCTCGTTTAGTTGGGTCAGGGCCTTGATCGTGTGTTTCCACACATCGCCCTCGGGGTGCTCGTCGGGCGGCTGGGCCACTCCCGCCATTTTCGCCGCCTCGGGCAGGACCTCGGCGAGCAGACCCGTCTCTTGCAGCATCTCGAAAGCGCGGTTCGCCTGTCCGCCGGTGAGCATCGCGGTGAGTTCGGCATACTTGCGCTCGGCGCTGGTACGGTTGATTCGCGGGGCGCACCGATTGATGGCGGCGAGGGTCTCGGGCTCGATTTCGTAGCCGAACCGCGCGGCGAAGCGCACCGCCCGGAGCATCCGCAGGTGATCCTCCCCGAAGCGCTCGCCGGGATCGCCGATGGCGCGGATGAGACGGCCCTCGATGTCCTCCCGGCCGCCGACGTAGTCGAGAAGCTCGTTAGCAACAGGGTCGAAAAACATTCCGTTGATTGTGAAATCGCGCCGCTGGGCGTCCTCTTTTTCCTTCGCGGGCTTGACGCCGCTCGGGCGGCGGCCGTCGAGATAGGGCCCCTCGGTGCGAAACTGCGCGACCTCGAAGGAGGTGTCTGCGATCATAACGCGGACGACGCCGAACTTCGCGCCGACCGGCACCGTGTGCTCGAAGAGAGCCATGATCTCCCCGGGGCCGGCGCTGGTGGCGATATCCCAATCCTGAGGCTCAAGGCCCATGAGATGATCGCGCACGCACCCCCCCGCGAGAAGCGCCCGGTGGCCGCCGCCGCGCAGTTTCCCTAAAATCCCAAGCGCCCCCCCGGGGGGGCTGATTTTCGTCATGAAGCCGGTCTCCGCAGGGAGTGAAGGTCGCGGCGCCCCCCGCTTTCCGGGGAACGATAGCGGAATCTCCTCCATCCATCGAGGGGCGGGCGGCTTCCTCGCGAGGTCCCCAAAAATTCGGTTGATGGCGCTCCGGGCACTCTGATAGCGTGGCGCTTACAGGGAGAAAAACCAATGCGCTACGCAGTTTCGCCGGCCATCGCGCTTTTCATGGCGCTCGCCGCCCCGGCCGCACCCTTTGCCGCCCCGGCCCCCTCGGCCGCTCCGGCTGCCTCCTACTCCGGGGAGTCGCTTCGGCGGGGCCGGGACGCCCGGCGCGGTCTGCGGGCCGCTGCCACCGGGCGCTACGGCGATGCCATTCGCCTCTTCTCGGGCATGGTGAAGAAATCCCCCGGGGATGCGGCGGGCTATTTTTTCCTCGCCTCGGTTTACAACATCCTGGCCGGGCATTTCGACGATGTTGCCTACCGCGAGGGTTTTGACCGGAATATTTCCCGGGCTCTGGCGCTCTCCGAGGAGCGTATCAAGGCGGACCCCGCCGATGCGGAGGCCCACCTCATCGCCGGCCTCACGATGGGGATGCTCGGGATGGACGCCGCCCGCGGGAAGAGCTATGTCCGCGCGTTCGTCAGGAGCCGGAGATCGAAAAGATATTTCGAGCGAGCCGTCGCGCTCGACCCGGGTCTGGAGGACGCTTACTACGGGCTGGGGCTTTATTATTTCTGGCGCGTGCGCGCGAAATGGCTCAGGCAGCTTGCTCCCCTCCTCGGTGACACGGGGGAGAAGGGCCTCGCCTACATGCGCCGCGCGGCCCGGGGAGGCGGGTGGCTCCGCGACCTGGCGCGAATCGAGCTGGTCTACTCGCTCTATGTGGAGAAGGAATTCGAGGAGGCAGGCCGCCTGATCGATGGGCTCATCGAGGACTATCCCGGCCAGCCTCATTATCTTTTCGCCCGCGCCGAGGGTTATTTCATCCGTGGGGACTTCAAGCGGGCGAAAGCAATGTTCGGGCGTCTCCGCCGGCGCTTCATGCGCACGAAGGGCCGGGTCGAGGCGCTTTTTGCGGATTACGCCGAGTGGCGCGTCGTGCGCTGCGACTACCGGCTGGGCAACCTCGAGGCGGCGCGGCGGGGGGCCGTCTCAGTCGGCGCGAAGCCGGATATGAATTCCCCCTTGATTCGCCGGGTGCGGGCGGCGGCGGCCGACCTTGTGAATCTCATCGATAACGAAGATGATGCGCGGGACAGATTTCCGGCCCCCCGAAAACCCAAGTGACCCTGAAGCGCGATCCGGTGGAATGCGCCAGAGTTCGGTAGGGAAGCCGCGCCGATTCGCATCTGATTCAAATTTTTCCCGCAATAGGAAAGGAATGCCATGAAAGCGGTTCGCGTTCACAAATTCGATCTGAGCGTACCGATGCAGGAAGAGGAAATCGAAGATTACGCCTCCGAGCCCGGCGAGATATTGGTCCGTGCGGGCGCGATGGGGGTCAACCCGGTGGACATCGCCATCCGGGCGGCCAAGCATCCCTATGCCAAGCTCGTGACGCCCCCCTATGTTCCCGGTGCCGAGGCTGCGGGCGAGGTTGTTGCCCTCGGGGAGGGGGTGGAGGGCTTCAGCGTGGGCCAGCGGGTCTATGGGCGCGTGATGGGGGGAGGCTACGCCGAGCTGGTGCGCATGCCCGCGGATACCACCGCCAATCTGCCGGACGCCTATAGCTACGAGGAGGGCGCGGGGATTACGGTGGCCTTCTACACGGCCTGGAACGCACTGGTCATCAAGGCCGAGGCCGGCGCGGGGGAGACCGTCCTCGTTCAGGGCGGGGCGGGCGGCGTCGGCAGCGCCTCGATCCAGCTC
>JAPYQX010000309.1 GCA_029937135.1 Nitrospinota bacterium | reverse complement strand
CCCCAAAAAACCCCTTGATGGGCGATATTGTCACTTTACCGAGCAGGCGTTTTCAAAAAACAGAGATCTGTACGATATTAATAGCAAATTAAAGTAAAAATTTCATCAATATAATTGAATGACAATAGACAATGCCTATGATTACAATGGGTTGTAGGACATAAAATTTTTCAGGCATGGCGGGCCGGAGGGGCGAAAAAGAGAGAAATTCCAGATTTTCTCAATGAATAGGAAGATCACATGATAATCCCGATAAAATATCTGAAACATCACGGGGCAGTCTTTTATGGCTGTTACCATTCCGCAAGCAAGCGCTCCATGATATGCCATGCGATCTCAAACTAAAATATTTTCCTGTTATGTGCGTGATTTCATCCAGTCGCGCCCTCTTGTCGTTCCTCCCCAAAAAAGCGTTAAAGAAACCCTGGCGGCGATGAATGAAATCCGCGCGACGGCCGTGCTCGTGGCCGATGAGGGGGCGGGTCTTGTCGGAATTTTCACGGAAAAAGACATCGCCCGCCGCGTCGCTCTCAGGTGCGACGGAAGCGAGCCAATTCGCGCCGTCATGACCAAACCGGTCAAATCGGTCGGCATTGACGAGTACCTCTATTACGCAATCGCCCGAATGCGAAGATTCGGCCACCGTCATATGCCCGTGATTGACGAAAACAACCAACCGATCGGCATTATCGATCTTCACGATGCGATGGCCGCCGCGGCACAGCAGCTTATCGACCAGATCGACGACTTGACCCAGGAAAGGACCATTGACGGCATGCGTGAGGTCAAGGCCGTTCAGGTTGACCTGGCCTATCAGCTGATGGAAGACAACCTGCCTGTCGATGAAATCCAGTCGCTCCTCACGCATATCAATAACGACATCCACCGGCGAGTCATGGAAAATTGCCTTTTTGATATGAATGAAGAAAATTGGGGCGAACCTCCGGTCCCTTTCGAGATGATAGTCATGGGCTCGGGCGGGAGAGGAGAAAACTTTCTATACCCCGATCAGGACAACGGTTTTGTTCTGGGTGATTACGATAATGGCCAGCACAATTCAATCAATACTTTTTTCATTGAACTGGCCGAGCGATTCACGCACCACATGGAATCGGTCGGCTTCCCTCTTTGCCGCGGATACGTAATGGCGACAAATCCCCTTTGGCGAAAATCCATCTCCCAGTGGATAGCGCAAACCACCCGATGGTTCCAAAAGAGGAGCTCCTTTTCCATTCAAATGAGCGATATTTTTTTTGACTTTCAGGGCATTTCGGAAAAAAAGGAACTGGCGCAATCACTAAGAACGCATCTGACAACAATGATTAACCGCGGGCCGATCATTCTTCAGGCAATGTTCGAGGAGGAGACCAACCGCCATGTAGCCCTCAACTTTTTCGGCCGCCTGAAAAAGGAACGGGGCGCCCCTGGCCATCGCGGAAAAGTCAACTTGAAGCACGGAGGCATCATGCCGCTGGTGGGAGCCGTGCGCCTGTTGGCCCTCCGTAACGGGATCGAGGCGACTTCAACCCTTCGCCGAATAAACCTGCTTCAGGAAAAGCGGGTGTTCAACGCCGAGGAGACGGATGAGCTGATAGAAAGCTTTCGACAAATATCGCGCATCCTGCTGCGCCAGCAGCTCCGCGATTTTCAGGCCGGCGCCAATGTCGGCAATCATGTTTCCCCGGCGAGCCTTTTCCGGCGCGAGCGCAAAACGCTCATCGGCGCCCTCAAGACGGTTGACTCCCTCCAGGATCAGGTCCGGATGGTTTTCACCGCTTCGGTGTTTTAAGCAGGTTTGTTGGACCCGGAACCTCGAAGACAGGCTAATCTTCGCCTGTATTTTTCATGAAGCCGAACACTCCAGCAGATATGAGAATTTTAAAAATGGAAGTCACATCTCCGGGTCCGTTTAAAGCACCAATTCGCGCTTGAGCCGGAACCCGCCATGTACAGGCGGATCAAATATCCGGCCCTTGGAGAATCTCGCGTTCCTTCATCCGCAGGATGAGCGTTTTGACTCTTCTATCCAGCGTTTTCTTCGCCGAATTCTCGTCCCAACGATAAAACCCTTGGCCGCTCTTGATTCCAAGTTCTCCTTTCTCCACTTTTTCCTTCAAAAGCGGAGAAGGTGTATCTCTATTGTCCAGGTCTCCTTGAAGATATCCATGGATATTCTCAAAGACATCAAGGCCGGAGGCGTCCATCCCGGCAAAAACCGGCAAAAGCCCGAAGTTGCAAGCCACCTTATCAATGTCCTCGGGCGAGGCGATTCCCCGCTCCAGCATATATATCGCCTCTCGCCTGATAGCTGTCGAAATTCTCACCCCGATGTGACCAAGGGTTTCCTTAACCAGAACGACATCCTTGCCAATTCCTTCGAGAAGTTTTCTGGTGACCTGATAAGTCTCCTCGGAGGTTTCCGCTCCCCTGACGACTTCCACCACCGGCCTGAGGGGGGTGGGGGTATAATGGTGAACGACAATCAACTTATCCTTTCGCACGGCGTTTTTCCCGATTTCCGAAAGCCGGAGGCCGGATGTGTCCGAGGCGAGGACGGTGTGGGGAGGACAAAAGGCGTCAAGCCTTTCAAAAATCTCCTGTTTCAGCGAAAGATCCTCCGATATGGATTCCATAACGTAGTCTGCGCCCGAGACCGCTTCCTCGAAGTCAATTACCGGATGGATGCGGGAGAGGGCTTCTTGGGCCTCCTTGCCTGTATACAGTCCGTTTTCCTCGAACAGATCAAGGTAGAAGCGAACCCTCTCCATCGCCGAGGAGGAACTTTGCCGCGACCTGTTGTAGATGGTTACCTCATAGCCCCCACGGGCAAACTGGATCGCCAGCCCCTGGCCCACGTACCCGCCGCCAATGACGGCTATCCGCCTGATGCCAGCCATCTTTTCTCCCTCTATAAAACCGCGACAGCCCTTCCAAACACCTGGTTCAGCTCAATCTTGTCGAGAACCTCGTTCACCTCCGGCAAAGGGAACGAAAACGAAACCACGGGCTCGATTTTCCCTGCCCTGACCAACTCGAGCGACTTGTTGAATTCCTCTTTGGTGTTGTAGCGGCAGCCGGTGATGACAACTTCCTTCATCGTGAGGGCCTCGGGATCAATCTCCATCAGGTCGCCGACCCTGGACCCGATGCGTACAAGCGTTCCCGCGGTGTCGAGGCACCGGTAGCAAGCCGCGAGAGATTTCGATGAGCCATAAAGATCAATGGCCACTTGCACGCCCGCCCCGCCGGTGACCTCCAGGACCGCCTCGTCAAAAGATGAATCAAAAGGCCTCTCAGTAGTGTTGATGACGGCTTCGGCTCCGTATTTTTTTGTCTTTTCGATTTTTTCGGCGGAAATATCCGCGCCGATGACCCTTGCCCCAAATAGCCGCGCCATCTGCACCATATGGATACCCACGCCGCCCGCCGCGCCAATGATGAGCACATTGTCGCCGGGCGATACCCTGGCCCGCTCTCTCAAGGCATGGAGGGAAGTGGAGACCGGGCTTACGAGTGTCGTCGCCGCCTCGTCCGAGACATCCGGGGGGATGGGCAATACATTTCTTCCAGGGACCTTCACGTAATCGGCGAACCCCCCATCAATCGCCAGCCCCACGATTCCCCTGTTGTTCCTGCACAACGTCTCCCGGCCATTCCAACAAAACTCGCAGGCGCCGCAGTTCAGATAATCGTAGAC
>JAPYQX010000016.1 GCA_029937135.1 Nitrospinota bacterium | reverse complement strand
GCTCATATCCGAGAAGAAATGGTAGTTTTTCTGGAGTTTACGGATCAGGCGCCGGAGATTCTCCGGTATCGCGGGGCGGACTGTAAAACTCCTCGCTTTAGATGGGCTATTTTCTTTTCCCGCGTCAGGGGCGGTGCTTTCTTTTCCCGCTTCGGGCTCGCCGGTCATATCACCTCTCCCTCACCGGGTGCGGACCATCCGCCGTGGGCGGACCATCCGTTGATAGCGTGCGATTATTCGGCCCCTTTTCAACGAAGCGGATTAACCTGGGGCGGAACAATTTTTCTCGCCTCCTGAAATAACACGCGTTTCGATCATACACACTGAATTTATTTTTGTGGCCAGAGCCAATCATAATAAATTTTTCCGCCTCGAAATTAAATTATTTGAATTATTAGAGATGGCGGAAGATCTCCGGCTCGCGCCGGTCTGCTATCATTAGAGGAGAAATTCACAAAATAATTCCAGCCCGCCTGAGCGCTGTCCGGGTCATTATTTTATCGCTTTTATTTTCAGAGACTTTAATGGTAAAAATGGAGCGCAGCTCGATGAAATCAGTTGATTGCGCCACCCATATCGAGAAGGAATCCGGATTTTCAGGGTTCTCAACCTCTCCCAATTCATCGGGAGTCAATCCGATCAACGCCAGAGCAGACCCGCCCCGGCCAAAAGAGACCGGCCATGTCCCCTGGAGCTGAGCACCGAACCTTTCACCGGCACCCGGTGTACTCGAATCTCGTCCTTATCGACGCGCCCGCCATCTCGGATGTCCTTCTCTCGCCCCGGGATGTCAGCGCCGGCGGATTCATGGTGGAATCCCCTAAATCGCTCAATGTGGGCGAGGAGATTGAGTGCACAATCGAGATTAACGGAAAGTTTTTCATGGGCTTCCCGGCGATATTGGCCTGGCGGTCGGAAAACGACAACGACCCGCCCACCTGGAACATGGGATTTTCCCTCAATGTCCCCGAAGAGCAAAAAACCAGTTTCTTGACAGCGATGGAGAAGGCATTCCCCGAATCCGAAGAAGAGGAGGAGTTCTAGCCTCCTCTTTACCACCCAGAGCCCCGTTCTCACCCGAAGGGCGGCTCTTGCCAAAAGTGCCTTATACTGCCAGAACATTTTTTTTAACGATTTCATTTCCTGCCTAATTTTCCGTTTTTTTGCTAATCTATAGTCAGGCTTGAGGGTGAGACTTTTCTGTGAATCAGTTATGAGGCCCGATCAAATGATTGGATTCGGGGCGATGAAGAAAATTCTGGTTGCGGCGATGTTCACCGCGGCGATTTCCGTCATTCTTTTCGGCGGCGAAGCCGAAGCCAGGCGAAGGGGCCGCATCGGCTTCGGCTTTCATTTGCTCCTCCTGAGCCCCTACCTGATCGGGCACCGCCATCACACCCACGATCACTACCCCGATACCCACCATCACGGCGGCTACAGTCAATCGCCGTCGATATATCTGGAGGATAGCGACCGCTACCTTCTCTCCGAAAATACGCAATTCGCGCTCGAAAAAGCGCGGTCATGGACCAAGGTGAAATGGTCGAATCCCCGGACGGGAATCAGGGGCGCGGTCGTGGCGAAACCCGCTTTCAAGAACGCAAGCGGGCAGTTCTGCCGGGAGTACGAACAGACCCTCAGGGCCGGAATCTTCCTCCGGCGCGGAATCGACACCGCCTGCCGCCTTCCCGGCGGTAGATGGGAGAACGCCCTCCGGAACTAATCCGCGTCAGGGCTATTCCACGAAAGTTTTTCCACTCTTGAAGGGATTCGAGCAACCCCCGTATCCGCCTATTCCCTCGACGGGCTCCGTCTGACTCGGTACGGCGGTGCAGTGGATTTCATTTTTGGGGATGTACATGAAATCTCCCGGTCCGGTCACCATCTCTTCCTGCTCCTCTCCGATATACCAGACGGCTGTCCCCGATATGCAGTACCAGATGAGCTCCCCCTCGGTATGGTAGTGGCGCTTGCTCTTGCTTCCGGGGGGAAAGTGGGTTCTGGCGAGGGTGGCGGTCTCGATGCCGGTGGTCTCGTCGGTGATGCCGAATTTGAGCTCGAAACCCGGCTCGTACTTCAATTCGGGGGGAATATCTTTCACGCTCAATACTTTGGCCATTAAAAATCCCTTTCAAATATGATGAACAGCGGCCCCCCCGAGGGGGGACAAAAAGCGGCGCGTCAATCACCATCCACGATGGCGAAACGGGCGTCCGCCGCCGGCACATAGGCTTCGGGAATCTTCAACTCCCGGCGGACGATATTCGCTCCCCGGACGAGGGCCGTCATTTTATAAAAAGCGTGTCTCCGGCCCATTCCCTCGCGGCCGAATCCGCTGTCTGTCGTGAGGCATAGCCGATCAGCCGGAATCACATCCAGCGCCCTTCGGAGCAGGCCGGCCACTTCCTCGGGCCGCTCCACCTGAAGCGTCCGGGAATCCACGGCGCCGATCGCAATCTTGGGTTTCGTGATTTTCCCGGCGATCTCCTCGAGGTCCGCGCCATTCACACTCGCGCACTCGAAGGTGGGAACATCCACGTCGAGTTCGTTCATGTACCCGAGGGCGGGCTTGTAGCCGGTCCCGGAGCCGCCTCCGCGCTGCTGGGCGGGGTTTCCCCAACTCGTGTGGCACCAAAGCTCGAGTTTGCCGCGCAGGCCCCGCACGCTCCGGTTGAATAGCGCGACGCTCTCCTCGGCGGCGGCCTCGGCGCCGGGGGCCGTGTAATCCATCCGGTGGAACCAGGGCTCCTCGACCTGGAATACGGCGGCGCCCGCGTCGGCGAGCCGGTGAAACTCCGCGTTCATGATGTCGGACAGTTCGGCGACAAGCTCTTTTCGATCCTCGTAGTGTACGTTGGGGAGCATCCGGCCGATCTGCTCTGGGCTCGCCATCCCGAGTTTGACCGGTTTTGTGGTCATCTGCTGGGCACAGCGCCAGAGCTGGGGAAGCTCGATGTGGCCAGGCCCGATCTTTCCCGTCACGATGGGGAGCATCCTCGAATTGTAGACCTCGAAGAGAATGCTTCCCATCGCTTGAGTGTTCCTTCGCGGATATTTATATTGGATGGACTGGTAGTCGGATACGCCGTCGAGGCGCTCCATTACATAGCTGAGCCAGGAGCGTCCGCCCACGTCGTTGTCGAACCGCGCATCGCCGTCGGTGACGATATCGATTCCGGCGCGCTCCTGATCGCGGATAAAGGCCGAAACCGCATCGAGGTATTGCTCGCGAAAGACCCGGTCCACCATCGCCGCCCGGAACGGGCGGCCGGCGAGGTTTTCGGTGAACCAGCCGGGACGCGGCAGTGAACCGGCGATAGTCGTGGGAAGCGTGATTCCATCGGTCGCTGTGTACAAGGCCCTGGCTCCTCAAGGATTTAACGGTAATTTAATGCCGGCATCATAAAGGATAAGAGGCCAGCCAGAAACACTCCGGGCGACGGGGTCTTTCCCCCGGCCCTCTCCGGCCGGACGCCGAAAAACGCAAAATGGTTTCAAAGGACGTATCCGGCGGCCGCGCCGGCGCGCACCGGGAGCCCAATAACAACGATTGGCCCCTGCAATCCAGCTTTCACGAAGGAGACTTCCGATGGACCGAGGCATTTGGGCAACCTGGTACGATCTTCCCGACGGCGGCAAGGAGGAATATCTCTCCTGGCTCCACGAAGTTCATCTCCCCGAGGCCCTCAAGCGGCCCGGCTACCTGTGGGCGGCTCACGTCGAGAACATCTGGGACGAGGAGCGCGAAGCGCACAAGAGCCGTATCCTGACCCACACGAAAGATCCCGGCGTCCCCGCCGGAAACGGCTATCTTCTCCTTTTTGGAGCCGAGCTGCCGACCACATTTCTCGATCCCGGCCCGGCCCAGCTTGCCGAGAAATGGGGTTCAGAGGAGCGGGAGATGTTCGGGCGGCGAGAGGGGGAGCGGTCCTGTATTTTCATGGAGCGAGACCGCATCGACGGCTACGAGACCGCCACCCGCTCGCCGGGCATCACCCCCGGCCCCGCCATCCAGGTGGGTACGTTCAACATCAATGCTCTCGAAAACGAAGACGAACTCGGCTCCTGGTACGCCCAGGTCCGGATGCCCCGTCTGAAGGAAATGACGGGCTGCGTCGGCGCGCGCAACCTGGTTTCCGTCTCGGGCTGGGCCAAGCACGCGATCATGTACGAATGGATATCGCTTGAATCGCTCAAGGAAAATTTCACCACCGAAACGATCGAAAGGTCGCACAACGCCGTGAAGAGCCTCATTCACGCGCCGGGCTCACCCTCCCTCGGGCAGCGAATCTGGCCGCCCGCGTAAAATCGCCTCCCGCTCCCGGACGCCGGAAAGGAAACACCTTGATCATCGATCACCACGCTCACATCGTCCCCGAAGGAATCATGAAAGACCTGCGCGAGGGCCGCTACGCCCCCATCTTGCGTATCGAGCAGGGCGATGAATGGGAAATCCTCGTCCGGGAGAACGAAATTTCCAACCAGGTTCGCCGGTCCCATAACCGCATACCGAGAGAAGTGATCGACCCCGAGCTTCGCCTCGCGGGCATGAAGACAATGGGCATCGACCACCAGATACTCTCGGCGATCACTTACATGACTTTCTACGGCCTGGACACCGGGATGGCAGCCGAAATCGCGTCATCGATGAACGAGGGCCTCGCCGCCCTCGCCGGAAAATATCCCGAAAAATTCAGCTGCATCGCCGCCGTCCCTCTACAGGATCCATCCGCCGCCGCCAGAGAGCTCGGGCGCGCAGTGCAACGCGGCCACAAGGGCGTCAAGATCGGCACGAACGTGAACGGGCGGAATCTCGACGATCCGGCGCTCGATGTGTTCTGGGACAAGGTGGTTTCGCTCGGCGTTCCGATCCTGATCCATCCGGGCGACATCATCGGCCGGGAAAACAGGATGAAGGACTACTACCTCTCCAACCTCATCTCGAACCCGCTCGACACCACCATCGCCGCCGCCTGCCTGATGTTCGGCGGGGTGCTCGACCGGTTTCCGGACACTAAAATCATCCTCGCCCACATGGGCGGCTTCACCCCCTGGATCAGAGGGCGCTGGCAACACGGCTGGGAGGTGCGCGGGGAGCCGAAGGCAAAGGGCGCTAAATCTCCCGACGAATATCTGGAGAGATTCTACTACGACACCGTTATTCACAACGCCGATTGTCTGGAGTTCGCCGTGAAAACGCTGGGGGCGGATCAGATTCTCTACGGCACGGACGCCCCGTGGGACGTAGGCGACCTGGGGCCGGCGAGGGAGATTCCGGGGCTTTCGCGGCTGGCGGACGAAGATCAGGAAAAAATCCTCTCGGGCAACGCGAAGAGGCTGTTCGGAATTTAAGCACGGGAGGATTTTTCGCGGAAAATTTAATTAGCCCCGCTCAATGTGCCCGATCGTACCGTTGGCGCATTACGATCAATGATGAATAAGACCAGTTCGGCCGATGATTCGGCGTGAACACTTATCTCCTCTTCATCGATAATCAGAATGGAATCACCCTCTTGGAGACTTTCGTCTTCAATAACCGTTTCGCCGCGAAATACGTACAACAGCCTCGCCATGCCGTTTGCTACGGGAATCGACAGGGACGAATCCGATAACAAGGCGTCATGAATCCAGACTCGATTTCTCGCTTTCAAGGGAGCGCCGGAATCTTCCGGGCCCAACAGAAGACGCCAGGCATTTTCGCTTTTCGCCATCTGAAACTCATGATGCTGAATACCGGGCTCCAACCCCTCTTCCCGGGGCCGGATGAAGATTTGCAACAATTCGGCGGGTTCTTCGCTCTCCGGAACACCTTCCTCATGAGAAATACCGCTTCCCGCGTTCATCACCGAGAGATGTGTCGGTGTCAGAGGAAACTGAGCGCCGGATGAATCTTCGTGAAACATGGCCCCGTTTCGCAGATAGGAGAAAATTTCATCATTACGATGCTCATGCATGGCCACCAGAGCGCCCGGGTCCAGATACGCATGATCAAATGCGCCGAGGGACCCGAATCCTTTGTCATCGGAATCATTTAGCGAAAGTCCGGGGAAAATTCCCAATATCCTGAATGGACCGCTTCCGATTTTCAACCTATCTTCCGCTCGCAGAACGTATCTCATGGCCGCTCTCCACAAGTTTCATTTCGAGTTTTCGGTCAAAGTGAGACTGTCAAGATCATATGCCACAGTTGCCCTGGAATGTGGGGAAGTCGTCCCGCTTGATGAGGAGTTATTGCTGGTTTGTTTATTTGACGACGTGAATTTCCCTGATCGGGTATTTCTGAAAATTCTCCGCGCCGTTATCCGTGACGAGGCACACGTCTCCCAGCCAGATACCCATCGACTCATCCTCCGTCGAGGGCCAGCCCGTCACGCTGAGGCAGGTGTTTTTCTGAAAAACAAAATCGGGGTCGGTCACGCTGTCTCCCGCGCCGCGAACGTCGGGCGGCTCGTTCCAGGTGGACCAGCCTGTAATGCTGGTCTTGGCCTTGTAGCCTGCGTTCTGGGTGGTGTCGAGGCAAAGGGAGGTGAGCTCCCCGACCCTGACCCCGGGCTTGATTGCCGCGTGGAGATCGTGGCTGGTCTTGACCCCGAGGTTGAATAATTTTTCGTACTCGGGCGTGGGGTCGCCCATGAAAAACGTCCCCCAGATCTTGCCGTAGTAGCCGCCGACCCCGGCCGCCACCTCGGTCATCACCACGTCGCCCATTTCGATCGGCGTCGTCAGGGGATAGTAGTGCGGGTAATCCATGTCGGGGTTGCTCATCGGCGTCCGGCCCACATGGCCCAGCGTCAGCCTCGCGTCCATCCCGAGGGCGGTGCGGCACATGAGGTTATACAGGTCGCAGGGGCGGACTCCCGGCCGGGCCGCGTCCACCATGACCTCGTAAACGGCGTCGGTGATGGCCGCCGACTGCCTCATGCGGGCGATCTCCTCGTCGCTCTTGACCAGTTTAAGGTGCTCGTACCACCGGGTGACGACCTCGAACCCAGCGTCGGGGAGCGCCCCGATGATGAGGACATGGGCCTCGTGGGGCAGGTTGATGTTCAGCCATCCCGTATCGCCGACGATGCCGATTTTCTTTTTTTCGAGACCAAGCTCCTTGAGGCGGGCCGCCACCGGCCCCGCCGAATCGGCAAGGCCGCCCGTACGGGTGAACGAGCCGCCGGGGCGCACATCCTTGACGACGGCGTTGTCGCGGATATTCTTGACCTGGTTCGCGCTCATGATGAACATCGTGGGCGCCTCGTGGAGCGGAAACACAAGATAGGTCTGGCTCCATGAGGCGACGCTCGTGAGATAGACCACGTTCGTCTGGCCGGGCTCCATGCCCATCCCCCGGCTCACCCCGTAGACCAGCAGGCAGTCGAGGCCCTTTTCCTCCATTCCCCGCCGAATATTGGCGTAGCGCCGCTCGTACTCCGCCTCGGAAAACCACGGCCAGAAATAATTCGGACAATCCACGCCGACCCTCCTTTTTTTAACCGGCGAATCCGCCGGTCAAACAAAATCCAAAGACCTTCCGGTTAATTACCATCCGGTTAATAACCGTCGTCGGAATAATTGCCGGGGGTCGGCGTCGCACCGGCGGGCTTGTTCATCACCGCCTCGCGCCCGCCGTTGCGCTCGATCAGAGCCGCCTGATCCCGCTTCGCCGTCCGGTCCACGGCCTCGGGGTCAACGATCTTTCTGAGGCTCGCCTCCATCTCCCCCAAAATCTCCCGGTGGGCCGGACTCGGTGCGAGATCGTTTTGCTCCTCGGGGTCCGTATCCAGATCGAAAAGTTCGGGCGAAAAATATACATAATGAATGTACTTGAATCTATCCCGCCGAAGCATATAGGCGGCCGTCTCCGCCCCCGCGGCGTGGTATTCGCTGAAAACGGGCCGGGCGGGATCGTCCGGACCCGAGGCGATGCCGAAAAGCGAGCTTCCGGGTAAGTTTTCGTCACGCTCGTTCGGCTCAACACCAACCGCCTCTAATATAGTCTGATAAAAATCAACGAGCGAAACGGGGGTGGACACCTCTTTTCCGGCGGGGACATCGGGGCCTGACATGATGAGAGGGATGGCGGCCGACTCCTCGTACATCGTTCCCTTCCCCCAGGTTCCCCGCGCGCCCAGGTTCTCGCCGTGGTCCGATACGTAAATGATTCGCGTGGATTCCGACAGACCCGCTTTCTCGAAACTTTCGAGAAGCCGCCCGATGTTGTGGTCAAGAAACGAGCAGAGGCCGAAATACGAGGCGATGGCGATGCGCCGTTTCTCGTCGTCGAAATAATCGTCCGAGTCGATGCACCGGCGGAAGGCGTCGATCCAGGGATGGGTGGGCCGCCCGTCCCCGGCGTGCGCCTTGGGAAGCGGCATCCGATCCGGCGGGTATATGTCGAAAAACGCCCGGGGCGCCTTCAGGGGAAAATGTGGGCTCACAAGCGAAACAAACGTCATCCAGGGCTTGTCCGTATCTTTTACAGCCTCGTTTTCGAGCCAATGGCAGGCCTTTTCGGTGATATCGAGGTCGTAGTTCGAGTAGCTCGTCTCCCCCGGCCCGATCTCGGCGGCCAGCGCTTTCGCCCCCTGCACCGGCAGCGGGTCGCGCACCGAACCGGGAAGGCTGCCCACGCCGTTGCGGACATGCATCGGAACTATCTGCCGATCAAACCCGGTCGGATCGGTCTCGTTCCTGTAGTGAAGCTTTCCGATGGATATGACGGGATTCCCGCCCGCCTGAAGTCGATGCCCCCACCCCGGGACATCGCCGGTATAGGGGTGGGCGTTGTCCCAGTTTCCGATCTGGTGGATGTAGCGCCCCGTGGCGAAACCCGCGCGGGCGGGGGTGCAGATGGGGCAGTTCGTGTAGGCGTTCGTGAACCGCGCGCCCGACGCGGCGAGCCGGTCGATATTGGGCGTCTTCACGATCGGGTGGCCGTAGCAGCCCGAAGCCTTGACGCTGTGCTCGTCCGACATGATGACGAGCAGGTTTTTCGGTTCCACGTTGCTAACCCCTGAGAGAATCTATTAATGAATGAAGAGAAGCCTTTCCGATATCCTCCTCTCTCCTCAGTCCTTCAGTTCAATCCGAATGCCCTCGAACGGGCGCGTATCAATGTTTTCGACCGCGTGAATCCCCTCCGGCTCGATCCACGCCGGAATCCCCTCGCGCCGCGCACCCGAGCGGGGAATGCAGGTCCCGTCCTCCAGGTAATAGTTGATGTTCGGAAAAGCGCTGATGATGAACACACTATGCCATTTATGGGTGTGCATGTTCTCCCGCACCCCCGGCTCGACGTTCACACGCACCACCCGGACCTTTTCGTTCTCGAAAACTACCGTGTGGCTGCCCGGGTCGGCGGTCACCGCGTCGTATTCCTCGGGTGTGCCAGGGATAAACGGCGGCCGTCCGGGCCGGTCATCTTTTGTCGCCGAATCATCGGCCATGGATTCATCCTTTCCGAGGTTTCGCTTCCCCGCCTTACGGGGATTCGGTTACGCCCGAGCGGGCTCCGCCCCGGAGGGCGCGTCTTCCATCGCTTTCGCCCGCATCCGGCGCAAATTTCTCTTTAAAAAGGTCCGAAACATTCCGGGCGCCCCGCGCCACCGTCCGGACGATTTCCTCCCGGCGGCTTTTCGAGATTCCCGCAGAAGGCATCGCGGCGACGAGCACCGCGATGAGCACGCCATCGCTTTTAAAAACAGGCGCGGCGACGCCGAGTATCTCCAAGGACCTCTCGCCGTTGCTCACGGCGTAGCCCTGCACCCTGATCCTTGCAATCTCTTTTAACATATCCATTTTACGGGTGACAGAATTTTTGGTGAAGCGGGGCAACCCGAATTTCCGGTAGAGCCGCTCAACCCTTTCGAGGGGCCAGTAAGCCGAAAAAACCTTCGACCCCGAGCCCACGAAGTTCCATGACCGCCGGTTCCCCTGAGAGGAATAAACCTTGAGGCGGCCCGGGTTCTCCATATTCTCGACCAACACCATATCGTCCCCGTCCTCCACCCGGATAGAAACCGTGGCCTGAAGTTTCTCCGCCAGCTCCTCGATCAGGGGCCGCGCCTCGGGTATCAGGTTGATGTGTCTTCCCGCTTCGACGCCCAACTCAAAAGCGCCGAACCCGAGGGAGTACCTGGCCGACTTAGGACACCTTTGAAGAAATCCGGCGTCCACCAGCGTCTTCAGGGTCCGGTGGACCTGATTCTTGTGCAGACTCATCTCACGGGCGATCTCGCTCACCCCCCACTCGGGACGGGGCTCCCTGAAGATACCGAGTATCTCTAACCCCCGCCTGAGCCCCTCGGATCGGTTCGCGGCGTCCATCGGAGAATTCCCTTCAGGCGTACACATTATGTGAACGATCTTATGAACTATGTGTACACCAGTCTCCATTGTCCTCCGGGCAATGTCAAGAAAACCAAGAGACCTGTCATGTATATCGTATAGAAACAATACCTTGGATTTTGTTCCTCCGGGCTGATTTCGGTTTGATTCATGATATGATACTCCGTTTTCTTCTACAGGCTTTCCAGTCTCTTGATTGAACCGAATTGATGCATACCGATAGAGGTAATCACGTGGAATCGTTGGATATTTTAGGAAAAAGCATTGCCCGCGAAGACGGCAATGAGATGGTGTCGGGCGAGTCCCGGTTCGTGGACGATCTCGAACCCAAAGGCGTCTTGTATGGGGCCGTGGTCCGCGCAGGCCGCCCTCACGCCAAGATTCTCAATGTGGACACTGGCAAGGCGTCCCGCGCCAAGGGCGTCGTCTGCGCTCTCACCGCCGGGGATGTTCCGCACAACTCCTACGGACCCTCGTTTCCCGATCAGACAATTCTTTGTCACGACAAGATCCGCTACGAAGGCGACCCCGTCGTCGCCCTGTGCGCCGAGAGCTGGGAGGAGGCGGAGGAGGCGGCCCGGCTGGTAAAGGTGGACTATGAAGACCTCCCCCCCGTATTCAGCCCCGAGGAAGCCCTCCTCGAGGGAAGCCCCCTCGTTCACCCTTCCCACCCCACGGGCAACCTCGTGACCGAGGGAAAAGTGATCAGGGGGGATATCGAGGCCGGATTCGCCGAGGCCGACATTATCGTCGAGCAGACCTATCGCTCCAAGGCACAGGAGCACGCCTCGATGGAGCCTCATTTCTGCATGGCGGAGCTTGAGAACACGGGCCGGATCACCGTTCACGTATCCACCCAGACCCCATTTCGCATTCGCGGCGATCTGGCCAAGGTGCTCGGCCTCCCGATCACCAAGGTCCGGATCCTGAGCAGCACGGCGGGCGGCGCCTTCGGCGGCAAGCACGAGATCATGCTCGAGGCCTTCGCGGCGTTGTGCGCCATGAAAACGAGGCGGCCCGTCAAGTTCCGCATGTCGCGCGAGGAGGAGTTCACCGCCTCGACTGTCCGCCATCCTTTCACGATGGACTACAAGACCGGGGTAACCCGCGAAGGGAAAATCACCGCCGTCCAGATTCACCTCCTCCTCGACGGGGGGGCCTATGCCTCCGCCGGGGGCGGCGTCGCCGCCAAGGCCGCGCTCATGGGACCGGGGCCCTACCGCATCGATAATATCCGGGCCGACTTCACTCTCACCTACACCAACAACGGATTCTCGGGGGCCGTCCGGGGTTTCGGGGCGACCCAAACGTGCTACGCCTGCGAGCGCCATATGGACCTCATCGCGCGTCGGTTGAACATGGACCCGCTCGAGCTCAGGCGGCGCAACGCCTTGAAGACCGGCGACCCCGCCCACAGCGGCGACGAGATCACGAGCTGCGGCCTCGGCGAGACGATCGATACCGCCACCAAGGCTGTCAACTGGGATGCCATCGGCCGGGGCGCGAAGTCGGCCTGCGGCACGAAACGGATGGGCCGCGGAATGGCGGCCATGATCTACCCCGTCGCCGGGTTCGGGAAGGCGACGCCGAGCGCCGCCTTCACCCGGGTGAACGAGGACTCCACCTTGACCGTCATCGTGGGTATCGTGGATGTCGGCCAGGGGTCGAACGTCGTCCTGCGGCAGGTGGCCGCCGAGGAACTTGGAATCCCCGTGGAGGACGTTAATCTCATCAACGGAGACACCTCGGTCTCCCCGTTCGACCCCGGCTCGACGGGAAGCCGCATCTCCCACCTCGGCGGCAAGGCCGTCAAGATCGCCGTGGGCAAGGTGAAGGCTCAGCTTCTGGAAAAAGCCGCCGGAATGATCGAGGCCGCCGCGGAGGACCTCGATATCAGGAACGGGGAGGTCTTCGTCAAGGGAGCCCCGAACCGGAGGATTTCGCTCAAGGAGGTAGCCCTTGCCTGCCACAAGTCGTCCGAGCCGGTCGTGAGCGAGGGAACCCACACCTCGACCGACCTCGGAGTGGACAAGGAGACCCATCAGGGAAAGGGGTTCGAGTGCTACGTCTTCGCCACCCAGTGCGCCGAGGTCGAGGTGGACATCGAGACGGGCGAGTACCGCGTCCTTCACCTGGTCGCCTCGCACGATGTCGGAACCGCCATCAACCCGATGAACGTCGAGGGTCAGATCGAGGGCGGCTCGAGCATGGGCTACGGCCTGGGCCTGATGGAAGAGATTCAGATGAAAGAAGGGAGAGTCCAGAACCCCTACTTCATGGACTACCTGCTCCCCACCCCGATCGACAGCCCGGAGCGGGTGACATCGATCATCGTCCAGACCCATGAGCCGAGAGGGCCCTTCGGGGTCAAGGGGGTGGCCGAGCCTTCGGTGAACCCGACGGCACCGGCCGTCGTGAACGCCATCTGCGATGCCATCGGCGCGGAGATTACCGATATTCCGGCGACGCCGGAGGCGGTCCTTCGGGCCATCCGGAACGGGCGCTAGGGGCGGAATACCCCACGCGGGGGGGGGGCTTCTTAGAGGGCCGGGCCCACCGGCCACTCGAGCGCAGTCACCCCCAGGAACCAACAAGGCTCGGGCCGGTAGCAAAGCACCTTCGCCCGCGTGTCGCCCGCCAGTGCGGCGGCCGAGAGCCAGTTCCGAAGCTCGTTCCCGCCGTTTCCACCGGCGTCGATCTGCTCCTGACTCCACTCCGAAAGCGATTTCGCGTTGCCTTCCCGCAGCGGGGCGATGACTGACTCGTCCCATTCCTCGTCGATGCGCCCGAGCTCGGGGGTCCCGATCCAGTGAGAAGGCCCCCCCGTCGCCAGGACGGCCACCCGCTCCACCTTGTCGTAGACCTCAAGCGCACGCCGCACCGCGATGCCCAGCTGATAGGCCCTTCGGGCCGGGGCCAGGGGCGGGGCGACGGTGTTTTGCAGGATCGGGACAATCGGAATCGCCGGATCGCCCATCAGATAAAGCGGTGAAACGATGGAATGATCGAATTCGATCTCCTGACACATCGCCGGATCAAAATCGCTCTGTAGCAGCGCGTTCACCAGATAGAGGCCAAGCGCCGCATCACCCTTCCTGCCTCCCTCCACCTCGGGCATGTAAGCCTCGCTCGCCACATTGTGATAGGTGGACTTCACGCCCACCGCCAGCGAAGGGTGACGGTCGAGGAACAAGGAGTGGAGATGATCGTTCTCGAATACAACGAGAGCCTCCGCCCCCCTGTCGAGCATGGCCTTTCCCATACCCTCGTAGCAGGAGAAAACCTCATCCTGAACCTCCGGGGCCGGGTCGTTCCGGCGCAAAAGGAAAAGCGGGGTGTGGGTGGCCGCGAAAACGGCGACGACTTCAGCCACTGTGACTCCCCCCCTGGGGTTCGTAAAACGAGAGGCCATCGAGAGCCGACCTGTAATCGTCGTCGCTGATTTTTTTCCAGATCTGGTAAACGCGAAGCAGGTAGGGATTCACCCCCATGTTCCAAAGGGCGCGGACATCGCCGCCCTGGACAGCGGCCACCTCTTCCCCGGAAAGATCGAAACCGGCGAGGAACGCGGCTGGGTCCTCCTCAAACTCGGCGCGCTTATCGGGAAACTGAATCTCGTGGACCAGCTTGTTGATACTGTAGGGAAGCATCTCTCACACTCCATCTTGGGGCCGAGACCTCTTCCGGCACTTACCGCCCCGCGCTGATCAATCTAGACCGAAACCTTCTCGGAGCCGTTCATCGCGTGGACGTTCATGCCCATCGTGCGCATGACCTTGAGCTTTTTCATGATGATGCCGCCGTCGCTGTGGAGCATGTTGTAGGCGTTCCGCAGATACATCTCGATGGGCAGCTCGCGCATGACGCCCATGCCCCCGTGAATCTCCATCGCCGCGCGCGTCACGTCGCAGGCCGCCTCGTGAGCGAAATAGCTCGCCGAGCCCGCCATCTTCGGATCGACGGGGAGCTTGTCCCGATCGTCGATCTGCCGCGAAGCCTGCCAGATATAAGCGCGAGCGGTGTTGATCTGCGTGTACATCTCGACCAGCTTCATGCCGATGGCCTGATGATGGATGAGGAGTTTCCCGCTCGCCCGACGGTTGCTCGCGTATTCGGCCGTGGCCTCATAGGCCGCCCGGGCAAGCCCCACCATCGCCGCCGCGTTGATCAGGCTGTCCCCGCCCCGGAGGTGGCTGTTGATATTCACGATGCCGTAGTTCTCGGGGCCAAGACGGTTGGCCACGGGCACCTTGGCATCCTCGAAGATCATCTCCCGGTTGAGGTTCAGGCGGTATCCCATCTTGTCGTGCACCCGCCCGAAGGAAAGCCCCGGCGTGTCGATCGGAACCATGAGGAGCGTCGAGCCCTCGAGGATATTTTTTGTCGGATCGGTGCGCACGTAAACGAAATTAAGCTTGGCGTAGCCCACGTTCGAGACAAATCGCTTCCGGCCGTTGAGGATATAATAATCTCCCTCGCGCACCGCCCGGGTCCTGAATCCTCCGTCCACGCCGTCGTAGGGAAGCAGATTCTCAGAACCCGTATCGTCTTCGGTCATCGCCTGGGTGATCATGAACGTCGGGTCATCGACAAAGGCCTTGAGCCATTTGTCCCGCTGCTCCTTCGTCGCCAGGGCCTCGGCCATGAGAAGGTGTGTGATCTTCGCGCAGGAAAGAAGCATCCCCACCACCCCCCGGTCGCCCCAGCCAAGCTCCTCGCCCACAACGCAATGCGTGAAGAGGCTGGTGATCCCGCCGCCGCCGTACTCTTGCGGAACGGTCATCGTTCTGAATCCCGCCGCGTCGGCTTTCTCAAGGAGCGAGTCCATATAGGCGCTTTTCGCGGGGTCTGGGTCGTGATCAAGATCCATGGCGATGGGGCGGATTTCCTTCACCGCGAAATCGTGAGCCAATTTCTGAAGCGCTATCTGCTCTTCCGTCATATACGCATCGACAAACATTCCAGCCTCCTCATCATTCGGCGACCGGGCGCCGGAAAGCCCACGCCTGACAAACCACGAAAAAAATTATTCCTCAATAATATCCGCAAGCCCGAAGGTTTTCAGCAGTTAAGTTCCCATTTTTTCATCTTAACCCCCGCCAAGCGCGGAGGTGGGTACTTCTCTACTTCAGAACGGCGATCTCCTCACTGCAATGATTCAGCATTTCCAAGTGATCGGAATGCAGAAAATAAGACTCTCCGACGAACAACTGACGCCAATCCCCGGTGGCCGTCATCGGGTGAACCGTGAGGAGCAACCCGGCCTCGATCTTTCTTTCGTTGCCCGAGTTCATGATCGACTCGCTCAAGTCGAGCCCGGTCGTATGGGCGCTGCCGACCCCTTTCATGGCGTAGCCATGCCGCTCGAGCGCGCCGCTGATCACCCCTGCCACCGAGGTGAAGGTCTCGCCCGGCCTGATTTGCTCCAGCGCGCATCGTTTCGCATCGAGGCAGGCCTCGTGCGCCTCCCGGATAGCGCCGGGGGGATCGCCGAAGGAAACGAGGCGCACCACCTGATTCCAGTAGCCATCGACGCGGGGCGTGATTTCGAGGAGCGCCAGATCGCCCTCCCTGAATTTTCGCTCTGTTGGAGGGACGACAAACCCCCGGAAGACATCTTCCTCCCCACCAGGCTGGCCATCGGGCCGCCCGGCTCCCAGCATATTGAAATAGCCGTCCGCCCCTTCGGCGGTCATGACCCGCTCCAGCTCGGCCCGCCACTCGAGTTCGCTGAGTCCGGGCCGGAGGATCTCGAGAGAACGCTTCCAGCCCAGATCGGCCACCCTCGCCCCCCGCCGCGCCGCCTCGAGTTCTTCTTCGCTCTTGGCCTCCCGCGCATCGAAAACAACCGGGGACGCCTCGACGAATTCCGCGCCCGATAACTCCGAGCGCATTTCCCCGGCAGCGTCGGCCGGAAAGGCGGCGAGACTCGATACGCCGATCCTCACACCACCGGAATGAATCGACTTCACATGGGCGCAGAGATCGCTCACCGGCTTGCCGGAAAGGCGCATGTCCTCAATCCAGCCGGACCGCCTGGCATCTAGAAGCTGATTCTCCCCTGGAATGAAAGTCACCGGTTCCCCCTCCAGGGGGAAAAAAATCACTGCGGTGGCGAATATCAGGCAATAGTCCGAAAGATAGGTAAAATTACCATTCCACTGGCCGCCAACGCCGGTATTTCCAAAAACGATGAGGGCGTCCAGGCTTTCCCGTTCCATATTCGCGCGAACCGCGCGGTATCGCCGGTCACGCTCCTTAATCGTAAATCCCACTCATCGCCCCTTTCGCCCTTAAATTTAACAACGGATTCATGCAAACGCCCCACCCGCAGCCCGTTAACCAAGGCCGGGCGATTGGTTCTCATTCGCATGTAATATGTTTACAATCTTAGTCCTTCACGTTCGCCGCTTCAAATACAGCGTCAATCAGCTTCCCTGACCAGCGAAGCTGCCCGCCAAACGAATTCCAGAGGCGGCCCCCGGCGCAGGCATTCAATGCCCTTTGGTCAACGGCAGAGAGGATCGAGCGATGACAGACACCATAGGCGGCGGACGCCTCCAGCTAACCCTGGCGGGGGATATCGAGATTGACAGGGACAACCCCGAAAAGGTTTTCGACCTCATCCTCCCGGAACTCGAAAAAGCCGACATCCGCTTCGGTGGTCTTGAGGCATCAATGTCCGAACTCGGGACCGCCGCCACAGGTAAAATCGTCATGCGTCACCACCCGGGGATGATAGAGGGGTATATCGCCGGCGGGTTCGATGTGGTGGCTTTCGCGAGCAATCACTGCATGGACTACGGCCTTGAGCCTTTCGTGGAAACGATGGCGCTTCTAGAAAAACGAGGCATCGCCTTCTCGGGCTCTGGAAGAGACCTCGCCGAGGCGCGCACCCCGGCCATTATCGAACGGAGGGGAATCCGCGTCGGGTTCCTTACCCATGTGCTCAACCTGCCGCTGGGCTGGGGAGCGAACCCGAACAAGGCGGGGGTCGCCCCGCTACGGGAAGACCCCCTATTCGGTCCGCCCTACCTGAACGAAGAAGAACTCGAAGCCATGGCGGAAACCATCGAATCCGTCCGGCCCCGGGTGGATATCCTCATCGCAACCTTTCACTGGGGATCCAGCCAGAGCCGCACCCTCACCCTCTCCCAGCAGGCCGCCGCCCACACCGCCATCGACGCTGGAGCCGACCTTGTCATCGGCCAGCACCCTCACATCCTTCAGGGAATCGAGATTTACCTCGGAAAGGCGATTTGCTACGCGCTTGGGAATCTCGTCCTCGACCACGATCACCCCATGTTCCTCCCAACGGTGAAAGAATCCATCATCGTAAGGTGCACTGTCGAAAATTATCAGATCGCGCGCCTTTCCTTTGTCCCCGTCCTGATCGGCGGCGACGGAAGGCCCTCGATTCTCTCCGGCGGGGACGAAAAATTCGGCGAAATAATGGCAACGATGCAAAAAATATCAGAAAAACTGGGAACCAATCTGAAGTTGACGGGAGACGAGGCCGTCATCATCGGGCCATAGGCCCCGCCTCTCCCGCGCCGGCGAAGTTCGGTCTGCTATCCGAAATTCTCTTCCCGTAAAAACAATTCCCCCACCACTCACATCCACCCCCCCGAAAGGGCGCATAATAGCGTTTCGTTATCGGACGATTCACATTCTTCCGGAGGCCGGACGCCATGGACCTTTTGACAATCACCTCCCCCCCCGAAATCAAAAAAGAAGAATTTTCCCTGCTGGTGCATGGCTTCCGGCCCTTCTTTCTTTTGGCCAGTGGCTACGGCTCTATTTTCCTGAGCGTCTGGCTTGCGATTTTTTTCGATGCCGCGCCAGCCCGGCCTCTTTCCATCCCGTCATCTGGCACGGCCATGAAATGGTATTCGGCTTCGCCTTCGCGGCGGTTTGCGGTTTTCTTCTCACGGCGTCCACGACCTGGAGCAACGCCCGGCCCGTGACAGGCCGCCGTCTCGGGGTAATCGTCTGGGCATGGGTAGCCGGGCGCGCCGCCATGTGGCTCTCGGCCCTGCTCCCCGCTCTATGCGGTGGCGCTGATCGACCTGGCCTTGATGCCGATGCTCGCCGCTGCGCTCTGGCCCGTCCTCGCCGCCCGGGGGAGCCGAAAGAATCTGGTGTTTCTCGTCGTCCTGGCTCTTTTTTTCACCGCCAACCTGATGGTTCACCTGGAATCTCTTTTCGGGATCGGAGGCCTGGCGGAAACGGGTCTCCAACTCGCCGTCTACCTCCTGGCAGTTTTGATTATCGTCATCATCGGACGAATCGCGCCCACTTTCATCATGGTAGAGCGCCTCGCGGTCGAGGGCCCCAAGGCGCCGCTCACCCGCCCGGTTATAGAATTGTTGGCCATCGGTTCCGTCGTGTTGCTCATCGCGGCGAATCTGGCGGACCGGGGGGCCGCATGGGTCGGCCTTCTCGCCCTGGCGGCGGCAGCGATTCAGATTGTCCGAATGTTCACCTGGAGAGCAGGGAGACTCCTCCTCAAACCCCACCTCGCGGCGCTTCATCTCGGATATGGCTGGATAATCGCGGGACTAATCCTTACCGGAATCGCCTACCTGGACGGACCCGTTCCCGAGGTGAGCGCCCTGCACGCGATAACCGTGGGCGGGATCGGAACCATGATCCTCGCCGTCATGTCGATTGTCTCCCTACTTCATACGGGCAGACCTGCGCAAATTCGACCCATCGTCGTTTTTTCCTATTTGTTGGTCACGGCCGCTGCTTTCGTCCGGGCCGCCGCTCCGGTCCTCTTCTTCGAGAGCTACAAGGAGGCGCTGATTTTATCCGGGGCCCTATGGGCGGCGGCATTCGGGATTTTTCTGGCGGTTTACTGGCCAATACTGACACGCCCGAGGCCGGACGGAATACCGGGTTAAATTTTTTTAAATAATCACACACAAATTTAAACTGCGTCCAATTCATGATATGGAAATTTCATTCAAATCATATTTACACGATTACCCAAAAGGAGACAGGCTATGCGCCAAATGGCAAGGGCAGTAGCATTTTTCGTTGCCGCAGTTTTTCTGGGGTCGATCTCACTTGCCTCGGCAAGTCCCATCACGCCTCAGGAGCAAAAACTCGTCAGGGCGGCCAAGAAAGAAGGGGCCGTCACGCTCCTGAACCCTCTTTTTCAGGAAAGCACGGCAAAAAAAATGGGCCCCGCTTTCGCCAAGCGCTATGGCCTTGGCAGCAGCTTCAAGTTCCAGAACGTCAAAAAACGGACCGGCGATGTCGTCGGTACGGCCCGCGCCGAGATGAAGGCGGCAAGTATTCTTTTGACACCTTTATCGTCATAAATCCCGGCTTTTTCGCGGCCGCGGCCAAGCGCGGTTATTTTGCGAAACTCGACAGTGGTCAGTGGAAATATCACGTCAAGGCCGTCGAAAGAGCCGGGCAGTACCACAAATACCCCGAAGTCCTTGTACCCTTGGCCTATACGTTCCAGCCCGTTTGGAACACCTCCTGCCCCGGCATGAAGGATGTGAAAGTCGTCTCCTACTGGGACACGGTTAAGCCCAAGTTCAAGGGAAAAACCATTGTCAGCAATATTCCGGTTAGTACCAGCTACACACTTACCACCCTTGGAATGCAGGAGTCGGGCTTCGATATTTTCGGTTTCTGGAAGAAGCTCAAGAAAACCGAGCCCATCGTCGAAGCCAGGACCGAGCCCAAAATGCAAATGCTGATCGCCTGCGAGCGAGGCATGGACATGTGGAACATGGCCGGGCGGGTTTTCCAGAACATCAAGAAAAAGCCCGCTCTGGCCAAGGTGCTCCGGGTCGGTTCCTTCAAAGAGGGACAGGTCATGCTCGGCAACCAGGCCGCCGTCCCGAAGGGCGCCCCGCACCCGAACGCGGGCAAGCTCTTCCTCGAATTTCTGCTCTCCAAGGAAGGCGCGGACATAATGGTCGGCGGAGAAGCGATTTACACTTTCAAGGAGGGATACGTAGCTCCCGAACACGTGAGGCCTTACCTTCTCGACCTCAGCAAGACGAAGCTTCTGGGATTCAAGGACTGGGTTGGCGCAGCGAAGAAGGTCAAGGGCATCCGTAAAAAGTGGAAGAACCAGTTTAAATAGGAAATTCAGGCTGGGCGGACCCGGAAAAATACCGGGCCAACGACTCTAGCGAACCAACGGAGGCCAGGCAGCGGATATCCCGTCCCTGGCCTCCGTTTTTTCTTGAATGATTCAGGCGACTTCCGAAATTTTCAGGAAAAACTACCAGCCCCGGGGCTCGCTCTCCAGAATATCCAGAGACTCAAGCGTTTCCCGCGTTTGCTCCTTCGCCTCCAGGCTCAGCGGCGGAACAGGTTTTCGCGTCTCCCTACAGGCCGGCCCATCAATTCCATCGCGTATTTCACCGTGGCGGGATAATTCGTTTGAAGCAACTTCAGGAGAAGGCCCACTTTATATTGAAGCGGGGCGCGCCGTTTCATAATCTCCCTTCATACAGGCGTCGAAGAGGCTCTGAATCAGCCTGGGCGCCACCTCGTCACAATTCGAGAACGAGCCGGACCCGCCCAACGGGATGGATGTCAGAAGCAACTCGATCCCCGTGAACACGGAAAATTTCGACCGAACACCCGAGGCCACGCGTCAGGCCCCGGTGAAATAATTCATGTCGAACGAGGCGTTCTTGAGCGCGGCCAGAATGGGCAGCTTTTCGATCATCTCGCCCAGCATTTCGTG
>JAPYQX010000308.1 GCA_029937135.1 Nitrospinota bacterium | reverse complement strand
GAGTTTCTCAAGAAGCCCGTCTACAGCAAGAGCTTCCCGGGCTGTAAATTCTGCGAATAAAGCGAACGCCTGAACTCCGCCGCCCGGAGAGGAACCCTCTTCGGGCGGCGGGTGCGTCCGCGCCAGGAGTAGTCAACACCAAAAATTGTCAACGCTAGAAGCAGTCAACGCTAGAAGCAATGGAGAACACCGGTTTGGCTGAAGCGGAAACCGCGCTCGAACTCAGGGGCGTAACCAAGCAGTTCGGCGGTCTCACGGCCGTCAACAACGTCACGCTTCGCCTCGGGCGGGGAGAGCGAAGGGGCATCCTCGGGCCGAACGGTGCGGGGAAAACCACCCTTTTTCACCTCATCACCGGCGTCTTGCCACCGACCTCGGGCGAGATCCTGATGTTCGGCCAGGACGTTTCCGAATGGAAAACCCACCGCCGGGTCGCCCTGGGCATGGCGCGCACGTTTCAGATTACCAGCCTGTTTCCCCGCCTCAGCGTAATGGACAACGTGATCCTCGCGGTTCAGGGGCTCCGCAAGATGAAGATGGTGATGTGGCGGCCCATGTCGCATTTTCCCGAAGTTTTCGAGAAAACCGAGCAGCTCCTGACCGAGGCGGGCTTCTGGGAACTCAGAGACACCGAGATCCGGAACCTTTCCCACGGCGAGCAGCGCCAACTCGAAATCGTACTGGCGCTGGCGAGCGACCCAAAGGTGCTCCTCCTCGACGAGCCCTCGGCCGGGCTGGCTACCGGCGAATCCCACGAGATGGCCGCCTTCCTCAAATCGCTCGACCCGAATATCTCCATCCTCATCATCGAGCACGACCTCGATGTCATCTTCGAGGTGGCTTCTCATATTTCAGTGCTCCACTATGGGGAACTATTAACCGACGGGCCGACCGAGCAGATCAGGAACGATCCGCGGGTCCAGGAAATTTATCTGGGGAAGGGATAAATCGTGGCTGCCTTTCTCTCCATTCAGGACATTCACACCTACTACGACGACTCCTATGTCCTTCAGGGGCTGAGCCTCGAAGTTGAAAAAGGCGAGGCGCTCGGCATCCTCGGGCGCAACGGCATGGGAAAAACCACGCTGATCAATTCCATCATGGGATTCGTCCCCCCCCGGCGGGGCAAAATCTTCTTCGACGGGAAGGACATCACCGACAAAACCAGCTACGACATCTCGACGCTGGGCATCGGCCTGTGCCCGCAAGGCCGGCGGGTGTTCCCCACCCTGACCGTCAGGGAGAATCTCGTCGTTGCCGAGCAAACGCATTCGGGAAATCGGTGGAACACCAAAAAGGTCTACGAGCTGTTCCCGCGATTGGGCGAGCGCGCGGATCAGCGCGCCGGTTCGCTTTCGGGCGGTGAGCAGCAGATGCTCGCCGTCGGGCGGGCGTTGATGACCAACCCGGAGTGCCTGATACTCGACGAGCCCTCCGAGGGCCTCGCCCCGCTCATCATCCAGGACATCGGGACCGCCGTCCGCGCTCTCAAGGACGAGGGCCTCTCGATCATCCTCGTCGAACAGAACACCCCCTTCGCCATCAAGACAGTGGACCGCGTGACCATCATCACCAAGGGGCAGGTCGTCCACGACTCCTCCCCCCAGGAACTCTGGGAAAACGAGGAAGTAAAGAAAACCCACCTCGGAATTGGCTAATCAGGCCCGGAATCTTCTTTAGCCTCCCGAAAACTCAAGCCTATTGTTTATTGCGCTTTTTTTGTTTTCTGATCCCTTCACCTCCGCAGAAAGTAGCCCCTTGCATAGTACCGAGGCATTCATCCCTTACTTTGATTTCCGATGTTGATGGGGAGGCTTTTTCTCCGTGAATTTGTTCGCGCCGCCCGGAGCGTGCTAATATCCGGGCGAGTATTCCAAACTTCTAGGACAAGCATGACACCTCTGGCCGCGCTATCCGTCGGATCCAAAATACCGCGAACAGCCTTTGAAGGCGTGGTTAATGGCGTGTTCGATCATGCCTGCAATATTCGGCTAACGGACGCGAGTTTGATAACTTGTACGGTCGCCGATTATTTTGACATCCCCCGGGGCATCCGCGTAAAAGCGGGTGGTGGATTTCGATTCAATTCCCTGTTGGCAGGTGGTGCGTCCGCGCATTGCCGGGGCGGCATTCTCAGAATCGCCGAAAGCAATCTGAAAATCGATCTTCGCGATGCCGCGATTTGGAACCATGTTTTCAGGCCTATATCCCGCCCATCCGCGCATTCGATTCGAAGGCTATGGGAAAGGGCATCGGACCAGGCGTCCTTCGGTATCGAATTCCCGGCGAAAAACATTGCGGCATTCTTGACCGCTCAAACCCCACACCTTAGAGGCAATATGGGTACACTCGTGGGGCGTTTGATTGGCCGCGGTCCAGGTTTAACACCGATGGGCGACGATATCCTTACTGGCCTCCTCGCGGCGCCTGGCCTGATCGCGCCAGCCCGGCCGTCGAGCCGAGCCCTTGCTTTTCAAATCACGCGACACCTGCACGCCACAAATGACATTAGCCGCCAGATGCTATCGGATGCGGCACAAGGGTTATTCATCGAACCAATCGTATCGGTGATGTCCGCCCTTTACGGGAATGGGTGCATCGACAAATCCAGCCATGCTCTATGGTCCGTTGGCGGCAGTTCCGGTGGGGCCATGTTTATGGGCCTTTTGGCCGGGGTTGCATGTGTCGAAGATTATCGTCTTCAACCAACAACGGACTTTCCCGGCGAGGTGAAAGTCGCGTAACGAATCTCGACATGCTGACCGCTCAAAAAATCCTGCCCAATCTTTACCGCGACTCCGTCGCGCTCATGCAAATTTCATCCAGGGTGTGTGAACTTCCCGGAATTATCCAGGCCTCCGCTATCATGGCTGTGCTCCGCAAAAAGTGGATCCCCAGAGAAATGAATGAATTAACGAGGCCGATTGATCGAATCTCGCTGTGGCATGATGCGTGCCATGGACATAATCAGAACGATTTGTCAGGTTGGAATTGACCTCTTTTCTTTCATTTCTCGCTTTCCTCGCTCTCGTTCCTCCTTAGTGGCTGAAAATCTATTTCTTCGGAAACAACTCGCTATCTATAAGGAGCGAGGCATCAGGCCCGGGCGAATTGATTCTGCAGGCCGCTTCACTCTGGTAGCCCTCTCCAGGATTTTCGACTGGAAAGACGCATTAGCTGTTGTTCAGCCCAAAACCTTGATTCGCTGTCACCGTGAAGGTTTCAGGATCTTCTGGAGATGGAAGTCGAGAATGGGCAGGCCGCCCATCCCGCGGGATATCAGAAGTCTGATCCGCCGGATGGCCCGGAAAAACCCTTTGTGGGGCGAGGAGCAGATCGCAAATGAGCTTCTCCTCAAATTGAGCCTTCAGGTCTCGCCTCGTACGGTTCAGAAGTACATGCCCAAAGAGCCTTCACGCGGGCCCCGGAATGATCAGCGCTGGTCCACCTTCTTGCGCAATCACGCCGGGGAAATCCTGGCATGTGACTTCTTTGTTGTCGTCACGGTGACGTTCCGGAGCATTTATGTATTCGTCATTTTGGAGCATGGGTCCAGGCGGATTTTACACTGCAATGCTACCTCGCACCCCACATCCGAGTGGGCATGACCTGCCCCCCAAAAACCGGTCCATGCTGAATGGGAGTATTTTCGATACTCTTTCGGTGTGACTGCCCAATCTGGGGGGATATGCATGAGCAA
>JAPYQX010000307.1 GCA_029937135.1 Nitrospinota bacterium | reverse complement strand
ATACTCGCGTCGCGCAGGGCCCCGCGGCAGATGTCCAGCCCCGACACTTCCCCCGAGTGCCCCGCCCGGAGGGAGTAAAGGAGCGGGCACTGCGTCATCCCGTAGCCGATCACCAGGGCTTTGGGAGCGGGAGACGGCGCGGCAAGGGCCGGGGCGGGGGCGGGACGCCCGGCGGCGCAACCCGCGAGGCCTGCGAGGCACGCGAGGGCGAGGAGAAGAGGTGCCAGCGCGTGTCTCAAATCTTGTGCCATGATTTCAACCTCGACTGCGTGGTTTGTGTGCCGGTCGTTTATGTGTACTTCGCGGAACTCCCTGAGGAGGCCGGACAGGAGCCCGCCCGTCAGGCGCCTGGTTCCATTATTTTACTGCTCGGCGTTCGGTCTCATGAACGGGAAATTCGAGGAGTTTCGGGGATATGGACAGGAACTTCGCGGAGGAACGATTTAAACGGCCGGGAACCCGGGTTGCCTGCGCGATATACCGCACAATTTCGGATCATTTAGTTTAGAATGGCCGCTGCCGGCCAGACATTGAATCGACAGCGGTCCGGCAAACCCGCGCTCCGTGAAAAGGGCTGATGAACGGCTGGGCCATCGGGTGGGACGAACACAGGCAAACCCTCCGCGAGGAGATCGCCAACAGCGTGAGCCACGGCGCCGCCCTCGTCCTCGTGCTGGCCGCAGGCCCGGTGCTCGTTTACACGGCCGGCGAGAGCGGCGGCAAGACCGGCACACTCGGCGCGGCGGTATTCGCCGCCACGATGATTCTGCTCTACCTCGCCTCGACTCTCTCGCACGCAATGCCCCGGCGCTGGGGCAAGCGCTTTTTCGAGGACCTCGACCAGATGGCGATCTACCTGTTGATCGCCGGGACATATACCCCGTTCATGCTCGGCCCCCTGAGCGGCTTCTGGGGGTGGACGCTTCTCACGATCATATGGGGCCTGGCCGCCGTTGGCATCGCGCTGCGCGCGTCGGGCAAGTTGAGCTCCATCGTTGCCCGGGTGTGCTTCTATCTCGCGATGGGCTGGCTCGCCATCGTCGCAATCAAGCCCATCTGGTCGAGCTTTCCCCCCCCGGGGGCTGTTCTGGATTTTCGCGGGCGCCGCCGCCTACACGGTGGGCCTCGTTTTCTTTGCCGCCCGCCGGATTCCCTACAACCACCTCATCTGGCACTTGTTCGTCGTCGCCGGAACCGCCTGCCACTACGTCGCCATCATGTGGTACGCGGGCTGAGAGGGCTGGCTTTCAAACGCCGAATCAGAATCCGGGGGAATTTCCGAAATTATCCGGTTGATGCGGCATTGAAGAAATCCAGCGGAGAAATCTGGTTGATGAGGGCCGGAGCTTGATTGTAGAATCGCGGGAGCTTTTGTCTCCATGGTTTGCGCCCGCTTGTAATATATTGTAATTGTTTAATATACGGATTCCGATAGAACCCCGTCATTACATTGATTTGAACATCTCGTTTCAAAAAAGGCGCCGCAAAGAATGAAAATATGTGTTCTGGGAAGTGGTTACGTCGGGCTGGTCACCTCCGCCGTCTTCGCCGACATGGGAAACGATGTCATATGCGTTGATATCGACGAGCAGCGAATCGAGGATCTGAAGGCCGGAAAATGTCCGATATTCGAGCCTGGGCTCCCGGAGTTGTTGAGCCGAAACATCCACGAGGAGCGTCTCGAATTTACAACCTCGGCGGATACGGGTGTTACAAAAAGTGAAATCGTTTTTATTTGCGTAGGCACACCTCCCAAGGATGGGGGAGGGACCGACCTGTCTCAGGTGGAGGCGGCGGCCAAGGAAATCGCCAGCCATTTGAACGGGCATAAAATTATCGTGAATAAGAGCACTGTTCCGGTTGGCACGGGAGATTTTGTTCGCGAGACCATCGAAAAATACCGAAACGGAAATGGTTCGTTCGATGTGGTGAGTAATCCTGAGTTTCTGAGAGAGGGGCAGGCGATAAGCGATTCCCTTCACCCCGACCGGATTGTAATCGGCGCTTCCTCGGAGGAGTCAGCTTCCCGTCTGCTGGAGCTATATCGCCCCTGGGACTGCGCCATTTTTGTTACGGATATTCTGAGCGCCGAAATCATCAAGTATGCATCCAACGCTTTTTTGGCCACGAAGATCAGTTTCATCAACGCCGTGGCCAACATCTGCGAGGCTTCGGGGGCGGATGTCGCGGAAGTGGCAAAGGGGGTGGGCGCAGACAAGCGCATTGGCTCCGGATTTTTCGACGCGGGGTTGGGCTACGGCGGCTCCTGTTTTCCGAAAGATATCGATTCGTTCCTCCACACGGCAAACGAAATCGGTCCGGGGTTTGAGCTTCTGCGCGAAGTGGTGGAAATAAACGAGAATCGAATTTCCCGATTCGTGGACAGAATCGTCGAGCGAATCGGAGCGGGAGGAGAGAAGCCGCTCGCGGGCAAGGTAATCGCTATTTTAGGTTTGGCTTTCAAGCCGGAGACCGATGACATGCGGGAGGCGAAAAGCGTACCGCTTTGCCGGATGTTGATGGATTATGGCGCCCAATTACGGGCCTGCGATCCCACAGCCATCGACAATGCCAAAAAGATACTCGGCGAGGAGGGCATCGAATATTGCCGAAACGCCTACGATGCGGCCAAGGGGGCCGACGCCGCCGTGATAGCGACGGAATGGCGGGAATTCATTCAACTGGATTTGGATAGAATTCGCGAGGCGCTGCGCGGCCCCGTCATTTTCGATGGCCGGAATATCTATGTCCCGGTCCAGGTGGCCAAGGCCGGAATCGAGTATCACTGCATCGGGCGCCCCCCCACCCTTCCGGAGGGGAAGGGCTAGGTGTGGAATCCCAACACTTTGCTCATTCTAAGACTCGGCTCGGATGAGCAACCTGCCTGGATTTCACAGCCAGGCTATTTCTTTCCGAGGGGGTGATTTTCAAAACCGATGGAGCCGATTTTCTGATCGCGGGTTGATCATTCCCCCCCCCTCCGAGATGACCCACCGGGAGAAATACGGATTCCTGGAAATTCCCCGCAAATCTTGAAACGGAATATCTGAATATAAAACAATAGGTTGTTTTGTTTTGTGGCGGTTCGGGTTTGCGGCATTTCATTTTAATAATAGTACTTTGGGCTTTGGATGGTTCAAACAAGCTTTGGATGGCGCAAACAACTGGTTTGGGGGAATTCCCCTTGTGAAGTATATAAATTGACATGTTCCCGATGGTGTTTATAAATCTTTTTGGGATAAGAGGTGACTGAAACCAGAGTGTGAGGATTGATATTTCAAAAACAACAAACAGGATTTCAGGTGTTGTTATGAAATCTGTTTTTATCTTTATCTGCATGGTTTCCCTGTTTGTCGCCAGGCCGGCATCAGCGGCGAACACCGCGGGTGATCTGGCGCTCAATCTTGCTCAGCAGTTGAACATCGCGGCGGGCACTCCCGAAGAGGCGCTGGCCGCCCTTCAGGCTCAAGGAATCATTCCGGCCGGCGTGGCCGTGAATGCCCCGATTACCGCGGCAATTGCCCAGACCGTTTCGGCGGGTCTGATAACTTCCGGTCAATCTCCTGCCGCGGCCGCTCAGGTTATCGCGACTTCCGCGGCTGCGGTTGGCGTTCCTGTGAATGTCGTTGTTCAGGGCGCGATTCAAGCCGCAACCGCGGTTGGGGCTAATGTCGCGGCTGTTGCCCAGGCAGCGACCCAGGG
>JAPYQX010000015.1 GCA_029937135.1 Nitrospinota bacterium | reverse complement strand
GCTCCAGGCCGTCCATATGAAACGTACCGACGTGCACCCAAAAGCGGTAGACCGGCACATCGGACTCGCCCATCATAAGGCTTGGCCTGAATTTTCTTTCGAGGACGAGACGATCCTGCTCCTCCTCGTTTCTTCCCTCGATCGCACGGCCGGCAAGAGCGAAAGCCTCCTCGAATTTCGGCAGGAGATCCTCGAGCCGCCAGAATTTTTCCTCATCGAGCCGCCGATCATAGACACCGGCCTTGGAGAAATCCACCGGATCGGCGGGGGGATCGGCAGGCCACAGGATTTTCCCCCAGGATTTCGACAGCCAGAAAAAATAGGCGAGCGCGACGTGGCTGACCTGGCGGCGAATGCTCCACAGGGACCACTCCTCGGAGGCGTCGTCCCAATCAAGCTGCGCGTCGGTGAGACCTTCTATTTCTTTCAGGAACATTTCCCGTAAATTCTCGAAGTCCTGCCCCGTTTTGATCAAATTCGCCATTTAAATCTCCACTCTCATTCTCACTTCTCGGAATCTCCATTTCAGGGGTTTCTATTCCCGGAGTTTCTACTCCCCGACAGGAACACTCCAGGCGTCACGGTTTCCGCAGGTCCCGGCCCGTCATCTCGGGCGGCTGGCCGACGCCCATCAGGCCGAGCAAGGTCGGGGCCACATCGCAAAGCGCCCCGCCGCCCCTGAGCGGCCCATCGAAGCCCGGCGCGACCACGACACACGGGGTGTCGTTCAAAGAGTGCGCGGTGTGGGGGCAGTTGTTTTCCTCATCCCACATCAACTCGCAGTTGCCGTGATCGGCCGTGACGACGGCAGCGCCTCCCGCACGCTCGAGCGCCTTGAGAATCCGCGCCAGACAGGCGTCCGCCGTCTCCACCGCGCGGACGGCGGCCTCCTCCACCCCGGTGTGACCCACCATGTCGGGGTTTGCGAAGTTGAGGACGATGGCGTCGTCGGCGCCCTTCACTATCGCGGCGAGGGCCGCCCGTGTGACTCCCTCGGCGCTCATCCCGGGCTCAAGATCGTAGGTCGCCACCTTCGGGGAGGGCACAAGCTCTCGCCGCTCGCCGGAGGGCGGCTCCTCGACACCGCCGTTGAAAAAATAGGTGACGTGGGGATATTTCTCCGTTTCGGCGATCCGTAGCGAGGTCTTGCCCTCCGCGGCGAGGGCATGACAAAAGAGCCCCTTCATCCCGGCGGGAGAAAAGGCCACCGGCAGGCCGAACGATTCGGCATATTCGGTCATGCAGGCGTAGTGCACCCGGGGGCGCGAGCCTCTCTCGAAGCCATCGAAGCGCTCCGCCGTCAGCGCGAGGGTCATCTGACGAGCGCGGTCGGATCTGAAATTAAAACAAATGACGGCGTCTCCGTCCCGAATCGGGCCGATAGGCGCACCGCCATCCTGGATCACCCGGGGCACGACAAATTCGTCGGTGACATCGGCGGCGTACGAATCCCGGAGCGCCGAGGAGGCGTCCGCGCACGAGAGCCCTTTACCCACGACCATCGCGTCATACGCGCGTTTGGTCCTCTCCCAGCGACGGTCGCGGTCCATGGCGAAATAGCGGCCCGAAACGGTGGCGATTCTCGCACCGGCGTCCCTGTTGAGATCGGCGGCGAATTTTTCGATGTATCCGAGACCCGCCCTTGGCGGGGTGTCGCGCCCGTCCATATAGGCATGGGCGAAAATGCGGTCCATCCCCTCCCGGCGCGCCAGCCGGGCGACGGCAACGCCGTGGTCCTGGCGGCTGTGGACCCCGCCGTCCGATACGAGGCCGATGATGTGAAGGGCGCCGCCTTGGGCCCGGGCCGCGCGGACGGCGCCGAGCAGGGCGGCATTTTCATAAAAAGAGGCGTCCTTAATCGACTGATCGATCCGGACGATATCCTGATTCACTACCCGGCCCGCGCCCAGGTTGAGGTGGCCCACCTCGGAGTTGCCCATCTGGCCATCGGGCAGCCCCACCGCACGCCCGCAGGTCATCAGTCTTGTCTGAGGCCGCTCCGCGAGGAGGGCGTCCATCGTTGGGGTGTGGGCGATAGCAACGGCGTTGTGGATGGGTGAATCCCTGAGCCCCCAACCATCGAGCACTATCAACATCACGGGGCGGGGGAGGGTCAATTTACCGAATCCATTCGCAATGAGCAGGGGAGATTTTGGGAGGATACGCTTTCGCCACGGGACAGCGGGCGTCCCTCCGGAAATTCAGGTGTTATTCGAAATCCGGATCACGCAAAAAACGAAAAAGTTTTTTATCCCAGTGCCATCGCTCCTCGAAGGAGACTTTTCGGGCCGCCTGGCGGGTTGTCCGGTTTTTATAACGGATTTCATTTTCGTACTCACGCTCTCCCTTCAGAATGATCGTCGCGGGGCTTCCGCTGCCGTTAAAACTCAGCCGCATTTTCGCCCTCAGTGATTCGTTCCGGGTGATGGTGCGGTTCTTGGCCTTGTCCTTCACCGGCGGCCAAACGAACAGGCCCCGGAGGCGGCCGAACCAGACCAGATCGAACTGCCGTTTCATGTTGGGTTTGATAATTCTAACGGAATCGACAAACCGGCCCGCCCGGTCGTCCCGGGCATGGATGATAATCTCGCTGTCCCCGTCTCCCGTTAAATCCACGAGTTGGAAAGTGATCGGTTTCTGGTGGCTGATTTCGCTGTAGGACGAAAGTGGGGTGCGCCCCCGCTTATCATCATCCACGAGACAGAAGGTGGCGAAATTCACCTCACCCGAATCCGACTGAATAACGATCAGCGTCTCGTCCTCGGGATCGCTGTCCATGTTCACCGGTATAAAATCCGCCGTGAACGTATATTTTTCGAGATGGCCCGAAGACAGGTACCAGGGCCACTCCATCTCGGAGTAAGGGCAGTTCTCAAACCCCTCGAGTTGTCGCGCCCGATCACTCGAGTACAACTTTCGCAGGATAAGCCAATCGGAGGGTCGCTCAAGTCTCTTGATATGGGCGACGAGGCGGGTCCGTCTGCGCTCGCTTGTGGATTGATATTGATCGGCCGGAGCCGCCCGGGAAACCGCCACCAGGAGCGCGGCAAGGAAGAGCGTCCTGAAGCAGGCGGATGCAAAGCGCAGGGACATTCTCCGAATCCTTCTCGACGAAACAGCCCCCGGGCGTGAAGCTGTTTCAGGCTCGCTCCTCGGCTCTATTTTTGAAGGGCGCCTCGGGGCGCTAATGCCTTCAATGTACCCTTTTTTCGGGCATGTTCAAGGGCTTTTACCACTTCGGCGTGGGGATGGCGGGCACCCGCCAACGGAGTGGTTCGGAGCCCTCCCCGCGCCGGGGGGTCCAGCACGAAAAAAGGCCCCCGGCTCATCAAAGCAAAGGGCTGGCAACCATTAATTTTCCATGAATAAACGGCCGGAAAAGAGAACGTGACATGAGGTGAAAGACTGACGCTTATTCGCCGTTTTCGGCTTTTTCTTTTTCCTGGGCCAGATAAAGAGGACAACGCCTGAAGGTGGCCAGACAAAACTCACGCTGTCTCGGCGCCGGAACGAGGGAAAAGGGGAGGATAATCGTCCGGAGGAGCTTTTTCTCACGCGATTCCTCCCCGTAGCAGACATTGCTCGCGGCGGGATAGTCGATAATCTTGCTCCGGTTCTTCCGGCCGCCCAGATAAGGGCAATATTTGGTCTTGGCGCTCAGGCTCGTCGGAGTGCTCAAGCTGTTTAAGGCGCCGCCGGTCCCCTTGAGAACAGATTTCCTGACCTTGGATAGCGGAGAGGCCTGGGAAGGAACCCCGGCCAGGGAGGAAGCCGCGACAAACGAAATCCCGCTTTCGGTCGTCATTATCCTTTACCAAATGGACCATCCGGACCATGTATTTTCCACCTTATTTTATTTCATATAAAACGAAATTTCCCAGGATATCACCAATTCTCCGGTGTCCCAGTGTCCCGAACAATAATAAATATTCCTAAAACAATCAAGATAATTCATATAATTAGGTTATTAAGAGAGACTAAACGGTCATATTAAAATCCGGGCAGTCGCGGTCAGGGGCGGAGGCTCTGCCCGCCCGGCGCCTGGGCGTGAGAATTTCTTTTGGCCAGGCGCGCCATCCGGGACTGAACCTGCAAGGCGGTGAGGCGAAGCACCTCGACGACAGAACTTTTGGTTCTTTTGAGGGTGCGAAGCGCCACCTGCAGGGCAATATCGTCGTCCCCGAAGGTGGGGTCATCGAGCTTTTTGGGAAGCTTGCGGGGCTCTTTTAAGGCTTTCGGGGCCTTGGCCTGATCTTTCTTCTCCTGATTCTTCTTTGAATTGGGGGGCGGCCCCGCCTCGATGTCCGGGCGGATTCCCTTTCCGTGAATCCCGATGCCCAGTGGCGTGTAGTACTTGGCCGTCGTCATCCGGATACCTGATCCCCCGCTGATGGGGATAATGGTCTGCACCGATCCCTTGCCGAAAGTTTTCCGGCCAATTAACAGGCCGCGATCCAGATCCTTGACGGCGCCGGCCACTATCTCCGAGGCGCTCGCGCTTCCCTTGTTCACAAGAACGATCAGCGGTTTCCGGGCCCAGATCCCGGTTGCGTGCGTGCGGAAATACATGGTCTGGCTCCGGTGGCGGCCCCGGGTGAAGACGACCATGCTCTTCTCAGGGAGAAAGCGCTCCGCCACACGAACCGACTGGCGAAGGAGGCCGCCCGGGTTGTTCCTCAGATCGAGAATCAGGCTCCGGGCTCCGGCGTCGAGGAGGCGCCGCATCGCCGCGCCCATTTCGTCGGAGGTCCGCTCGTGAAACACCGAAAGCCGGATGTAGCCGACATCGCCCTTCATCACGCGCGACTTCACGCTCCGAATCTGAATGATGGCCCGGACCACGACAAACTCCCCCGGAGCCGCCCAACCCTCGCGCGAAATGCCCAGGCGCACGGCGGTGCCCGGCGGGCCGCGCATTTTCGTCACCGCCTCGGTGAGCGACCATCCCTCGGTGGATTCGCCGTTGACCAGCGCAATAACGTCCGAGGGTTTGAGCCCCGCCTCATAGGCCGGGGTATCCTCAATCGGGGAGACGATGGTGATTTTTTTGTCGCGCGCGGTGATCGTAATCCCAAGCCCGCCGTAGCGCCCCGTGGTTTCCACCTGCATCTCGCGTAAAACCTCGGGCGGCAAAAAAGAGCTGAACGGGTCCAGGGAATTGAGCATCGCCCCAAGCGAGAGGTACATCGCCTTGAGAGCGGCGCCTTCCTTGCGGTCGGCCGCCGCTTTCGACATGGCGAAGCGGTAGGCGTCCTCCATCGCGGAAAGCACCTCGGGCCCTCGGCCGCCCAATCGAACCGTCATCTCCTCGTCTCCGCTCCTGAGGGAATACCGGCCGGCGTCCTTGCGGATGACTTCCAGGCGATCTTTACCGACGGCCCGCTGAAGGCCCTTGAGACCCGCGCCAAAGGCCTTGGCGAGGTTAGGGAGGGAGACGTAATTTTCCTCGACCTGCGCGACCGTCTCGCGGAGGAGCCGGACGGCCCGGGTCTGCTCATGCGTCAGCGCCGGCAGGTGGTCCGGAGTGCTGGCCGGAGCGTAGGAGATCAGAATGAGCGCAAAAAGGACCGCGAAAACGAGCCCTGCCGGCCAGCGCTGGCGCAGACGCTTTAAATCCACCTGGTTTCCCCTCCGGTTAACCAATCGCGATCACCAGACGCCTCCGAAGACCGCCGGGACCGCCTGAATCCAAAAAGCCCTTCAAAGTTATACAAACTCAAAGGGGGATAATCATACGGAGAACCAACAAGGAAAATCAAGGGATTTGCGAACAAATACAACCGAATCAATGGGTTTAACCAAAATGCGGCTTTTTCTGGTTTGGGCAGTTTTCACGCGCAGGAGCTAACAGTAGTTACAAATGAGTTACTCATTCTGGAACCGTGCCCCGCACCGCCCACCCCATTTGGGCTGAGTTGGTTCTAGTAGGCGCCTTACAGTCTTTCGACAAAAAAACATGCCGAGGTGATTGGGTTGATAAGATTTCGATATTTAGTCAATGACGTCGATAAGGCGGTTGGGTTTTATACAGCAAATTTTGAATTTAAGTTAGAGGAACAATATGGACCAGCAATAGCCATATTGGAGCGAGATGGCGTACAATTAATAGTCTCCGGTCCCATGGCTTCAGCCTCAAAGCCAATGCCTGACGGAACCAAACCCGTACCCGGAGGATGGTCTCGAATGGTAATTACCGTCGATGATATTGAATCTGTTGTTTCCCGACTTAAAAATAACGGTGTGCGGTTTAAAAACGATCTCATGGATAATCAGGGACGCAAACAGATTCTCTGCCTCGATCCGTCAGACAATATAATAGAGCTTTTCCAGGAGGCTTAGGAATTCCGGGGACGCATATCCGATTCGTGAAAATGATGATTGGGTAACCGGCCCCACCTGTAGCAGTATCAGCCCCCCGGGGAGCGTGGGTTTACTTCGCCGAGTCCAAATATTCCTGTCGCCATGTCATCGTCCTTTCCCCTTTCCCGTGTGGTTATTGCCGATTAATATAGCTCAAGCCCTCTTTCTGCCCCGATCAGAGGCCATTCATGTGCCAGAGCATATGGAAAACCAGTCAAACTTATGTCGTTGATATTATTCCGTTTACTTAATCACGAGCGGCTGCTCCGGGGCGGGCCGGGCGCTGTATGCGGCGATTCGCCCCATCGGCGGACCGAAAACCCTCGCCCGTAGACAGCCCGGAGGGGGAAATTCATGATCTCCATCGTGGTTCCGGCGCTGAACGAGGCCGAGGGGCTGGGAGGTTTTCTCGATTCGCTCGAATCTCAACCAGAGGATCGCGAGGTGATCGTCTCGGACGGCGGAAGCCGGGACGGTACCGCCGAAATCGCCGAAGGGCGCGCCCGGCTCGTCACCGCGCCGCCCGGGCGGGCCTCCCAGATGAACGCCGGCGCGGCGGCCGCGAAGGGGGAGATTATTCTCTTCCTCCACTGCGACACGCTCCTGCCGCCCGGCGCCCTCGCGCTCATCGAGGAGGCCATGCGTGACCCCGGCGCCGCGGGAGGCGGATTTACGCACCGCTTCGACAGAGACGACAGATTCAGCCGCTTCATCAGCCTGAGCGCCAACATCAGGTCGCGCGTCTGGAAGCTGTTTTTCGGGGATCAGGCCATCTTCGTGCGGCGGGATGTGTTCGAGAAAATGGGGGGATTTCCGGCGCTTCCCCTCTTCGAGGATTGGGACTTCAGCGCCCGGCTGCGCGGCGAGGGAAACATCGTCCTGATCGAGCAACCCATCACCACCAGCGGGAGGCGCATCGAGGTCTGGGGAAAGTGGCGGTGTTTTTATATCTGGTGGGGGCTCAGCATCCTCTACGCCCTTGGCGTTTCGCCCGAAAGGTTAGCGTGGTTTTACGGGCATGTTCGGTAGTGGTCTCCCATGAGGAGACCGCTGTCCGGGCCGGGTGATTCATCCCCGGCGGCTACCTCCCCCGTTGCCTCGGCGGGCGGGGCGGGGGTTCGGGGGGCGAGGGCGGGCCTTCCTCGGCGGAGGATTTTTCCTCCTCCTCCTCGTCTTCTTCGTCATCTTCTTTTTTCTTGCCAAGGCGGCGCAGGTCCTCGTACATCCGCTCGAGCCTGGCGTCGACGAGGCCGTGGACGGTGCCCCCGGGAAACGCGCCGGTCTCCAGGTCCCTCTCGCCAGCCTCCACCCCGGTGAGGACCGAGATGCCCTCGTCCACGGTGCGGATCGGATAAATGCCGAATTTCCCCTCCCGGACCGCCTCGATCACCTCATTGCGCAGCATGAGGTTTTTCACATTCTGATGCGGGATGAGGACGCCCTGCTCCCCGGTAAGGGCCCCCATTTCCCGGCACACCTCGAAAAAACCCTCGATCTTCTCGTTCACCCCGCCGATCGGCTGTATCTCGCCGCGCTGGTTGACCGAGCCGGTGACGGCGAGGCCCTGTTTGATGGGTAGCTCCGAAAGGCTGCTGAGGAGGGCATAGAGCTCGGTCGATGAGGCGCTGTCGCCGTCCACCCCGCCGTAGTTTTGCTCGAAGGTGATGCTCGCCGAAAGCGCGAGGGGCCGTTTGCGCGCATAGGTCGCCCCGAGATAGCCCTGGAGGATGAGCACCCCCTTGTCGTGGATATTGCCCGAGAGCTTGCTCTCGCGCTCGATGTTGATCACCCCCCGATCGCCCATGAAGGTCTGGGCGGTGATCCGCGAGGGCTTGCCGAAGCTGAATCCGCCCAGGCTGAGGACGGCCAACCCATTGATCTGCCCGGTGACGGACCCCTCGACATCGATCAATACGTTTCCCTCGACGATCTGATCCCGCAGCCGCTCATCGAGCAGATTGGCCCGGAACCGCTTTTCGTCCTCGGCCCGGGTGATGTGCTTCTCCTCGACTTCCCCGGCTTCCTCCTCCCTCGCCCAGTGGTCAGCTTCGAGCAGGAGTTCCCTAAGCTCGCCGAACTGGGCCGAAAGCCTTGACTGATCGGCGACCAGACGCGCGCTCGCCTCGAGCACCCGCGCCACCGCACGCTCATCAAACGGAAGGAGGCCGTCCTCGCGCCGGTGAAAGTCGATGAAAGCCCGGAAATCGCGGAGACTCTCGGGGGTTCGCTTGATATCGGAACTAAAGTCGGCCTTTACCTTGAAGAGTTTTCCGAAATCCTCATCCTGCCGAAGGAGAAGGTAATAGATCATCGGGCTGCCCATGAGGATCACCTTCACATCAACCGGGATGGGCTCGGGCTTGATGGTGCCCTGGCTCCAGCCGAAGGTCTCGCCCAGATCCTCGATCCGCACGCAGCGTGTCCGTATGGCACGCTTGAGGGCGGGCCATACGCCGGGGTTTGTCAGGACATCAAGGGCGTTGAGGATCATGAAACCGCCGCTGGCCTGAATCATCGAGCCGGCGCGAACAAGGGTAAAGTCGGTGGTGTAGGTTCCGAAATGGGCCCGGCGCTCTATCCGCCCGAAAAGATTGTTGAAATTCGGGTTTGACTCGTAGATGACCGGGGCGCACTCGAGGGTCGAATTATCGACCACGACGCTCACCTCGTAGACGCGGAAAGGATTTTCATCCTTGGGCGGCCGCATCATCATTGCCGCGGCGGCCGCCTGAGGCTGCTCGTCGGAGTGCTGAAAATCCCCGAGGTGGGTCAGGATATGCTCCTCCACCATGTTGAGGTAGGAAAGGGCTTTTTCATTCTCTCCGTATTTTTCCCGGAGGTCGTCCACGGGGCCCTTCACGGCGAGGAGGGCGATCTCCTTATCCAGATCCCGCATCCGGCTTCGAACCTCTCTTTCGAGGGTGCGCGTCTCCTTGACGAAATCCGTGATCGGACCGGTCAGAGTTAGCCGGTTTGCCTCGTATTTTTTGCGCTCCGTCTCGGGAAGTTTTTCAAAGCTTTCGGTGGTAGCGGGCTCGCCGTCGATCAGCGGGGTGACGTTCATTCCCGATTGGGTCATCTGGATGCCGAAACCGACCTTTCGGGCAGTTTCATCGAGCGCGTCGAGCGTTTCTCTTTGGCGCGCATGGACATCCTCGACGATCTTCTTGCGCGCCTCCTCGTGAGCTTCGTCCTCGAAGGTTTTCGGGATGACCTCCCGAAGCTCGGCCAGGAGGGCGTCCATGTCGTCGCGAAATCTACCAGCCTCCCCGGCCGGGAAGGTGAGCCAGACGGGCCGGTCGGTGTCAGCGAAATTGTGAACGAAGGCAATGGAATCCGGCACCTGTTTTTCGCAGGCCAGGCGCTCGCAATAGGAGCGGCACATCGTGTATTTGCCCGTGCCCGGCGGGCCGGCGACGTAGAGATTGAACTCGTTGGAGCTCATCCGGAGGCCGAAAGCCAGGGCGCGCTCGGCGCGCTCCTGGCCGATAAAGGTTTCCTTCGAGAGTTTTTCGCCGTCGATGGGCAGGGCCCCTGCGGGCTCGAAAACCCACCTGAGCGCCTCGGGGGGAAGCGGGCCGGGGGTGTCTGTCATCTCGGGTCCCCTATTTTAAACGGTACATTCAACCGGGATTCAAACGGCGCTTTCCAAACGGCGGCGGCGTTACCCGGCTCGCCGAGGGAGCGAAGAAGCGACATGCCGTCCATTCCGGACATGCGCACGTCGGAGATTACGAGGTTGTAGTCCACCTCCCTCGGCCCGCGCCGCGCCGCATCAGTACTTCGTATAGATGATTTCAAGCAATTTATCGGCCAGGGCGAGATCGCCCTCGACCCGGAGACGGCCCTCCGCCTCGGCCTTCTCCCGGTTCAGGCGGCCATAAGGAAGCATCAGGTGCGCCTCGCCGTCGGCCTCGATGGTAGCGTGGTATTCGCCTGAAACTTCCGGCGAGACGGCCGCCTTCTCGCCCTCGACCTCGAGGGTCCATTCCAGATCAGGGTCGGCCGAGCGGAACCGGAAGCGCCCCGCGAAGGGTTGTTTGTCGCGCATGTTGAAAATCCGCACGACGAAACCGGGGATGAAAACGATCATGCCCTCGACGCCCGGGGGCGTCACCCGCGAGCCGGAGTCCCCGCCCTGGCGCACGTCCCAGTCGTGGACGACAAGCTCGACGAGGCGCATGCCGATCCAGGCCTTGACGGCGTTCAGCCCCCGGGGATGGTAGCCGAGCTTGTCGAGGTCGCCCGCCGTGATTCGCTCGAGTTCTTTTTGGAGCTTCGCCGAGGAGGCGTCGTAGATGTCCATCATCTCCCCGCGCGGAAGAGCCATCAGCTCCTCGCCCTTCACCTTCCGGATGGCCCAGAACTCCTTGGCGTCTTTCCCGTAGGGCGGCTCCGAGGGGAGCCCGTCGATGGCGCGGCGGATGCTGTTGCCGTAAAAATCACCGCCGGTGGTGACGTGGCTGATGGCGTACGCCGCCGTCCAGCCGAGGCAAAAAGTTTCCCGATTCCACTCCTCCTCGCCAAACGCTCTCCAGAGAGACGAGAGACGCTCGGTCTCCGACTTCACGAGGGGAACGCGGGCAAGACACTCATCGCGCCACACATGAAACTCCTTTTAATTAAGGTGGAACCGCCTGCGGTGGAACCACCTTGAAAGAATCAGGATTAAGAGGACCGGAAACCGGACCGGGCCCCGGCAGGCTCGCCAATTTCAGTAAAGTATATTCACGCCGGGACCGGGGTTGTCCACACCTGGAAGCGGGCCTGGAACCGGGGCCGGTTGGATCAACCCCGGCGCATCTGATAGTTTCCCTGAGCAGGGCCCTATCCACCGGGTTTTCATAAAGATACATGATCACCGCCGGGCAGGGGACGAGCCCGATTCAGACAGAGGAATCTCGATGTACACACGCCGCCAATGGGTCGTTTTTCTCGCGCTAGCCGTCTCGGCGGCGGCTTTCGCGGGTTGCGGTAAATCCGGGGTCAAGGGTTTGGACGAAACCCTGAGCCTCCCCTTCCGGGGGGTGAAGGCGGGCGTCCGCGGAATCGGAAAAGGCGCCGGCGCCATCGGCGAGGCCGGCGGCGACATTTTCAGCCGCCAGCTCGAGACCAAGCGGATCCCCTCGGGCGTGGGGAAGCGGATGTACTCCGGGCTCGAAGGGGTGCGGCAGTCGCTCAACCTGTTCCGGCAGCGCCACAACACGCCGCGCTACACCGGCTTTATCGCGGTCCGCTAACCCCGCCGAAAAGCGGAGGGAATTACTCTCTTATGATCCCCCTCATGGTAATGGCCGATTCCCGGGGGCAGCTCTTCGAGCACCCTGACCTCCAGATGGTCGGCGCCCTGGGCTCCGAGGCCGTCGCCCCCGAACTCGAGGAACTCTCTCCGCTACCGGAGGGAAGCCGGTTTTTCACGATGCCGGGCCACTTGCCCGTCGGCGGAGACCCCGAGGCCGATGAACTCGTCACCGTCGATGAGGCCGATTGGGGAGATGGGCCCGAGACCCCCCAGGCGGCCTGCACTTTTCCCGCGCCGGGGTGGATGCGCACCCTCCTGCCCTTCGCCGAGCGAATCGATGGCGCCGAGACGCTGCCCCTCTGGGCCTACACGGCGATGGGTCTCGATCCCGATACCGGCGAGTTCGTCTGCGCGGCGGTGCAGGTGGACGACTGCCCGCGCTGGGCGCCCGAGGAGTACGACGACCGGGGCCTTTCCGATCGGCTGGCCGAAATGAAAGGCAAATTTCCCAAAAACAGAATGATCGCCCACCTTGATCGGTGCGCCTCGGAGTTTCACTGCTTCGCGGCCAAGAATTTTTTCGCCGGACGCTGGGAAATGGGCCTGCCCATCGCACCGCTCTGCAACGCCGATTGCCGCGGCTGCATTTCGCTTCAGACCGATGAACTGTTCCCGGCGAGCCACGAACGGATCGAGTTTGTCCCCTCGCCCGAGGAACTCGCCGAGATCGCCTGCGCCCACCTCGAGGGGGCGGAAAAGGCCGTGGCCAGCTTCGGGCAGGGCTGCGAGGGCGAGCCGCTCCTCCAGGCCGCCGTCATCGAGCGGGCCTGCCGCCTCATCCGCCAGAAAACCGATAGGGGCACCCTTCACCTTAATACCAACGGCAGCCGCCCGGAGTGGCTTCCCCGGCTCGCCGAAGCAGGGTTGGATAGCGTCCGCATCAGCACGAACAGCTTCATTCCCGGCAGGCATCACGCCTACTACCGGCCGGAGACCTACGGTTTCGAGGAGATGGAGGACTCGGTCCGGGCGGCGGCCGGGGCCGGCCTCTACACCCAGCTCAACTATCTCGTCTTCCCCGGCGTCACCGACCGGGAGGCCGAGGTGGAGGCGCTGCTCGATTTCTGTGGCCGCACCGGGGTCCATGTTCTCCAGATGAAAAACCTGTGCATCGACCCGGAGCTCTACCTCGATACGCTGGACGAGGAAGAAGGCGAAACCGGCGAGGCCGTGGGGATGACCCGTCTGCTCGGTATCCTCGAAGAGGAGGCGCCCGAGGTGGCCCTTCGCTACTTCAACCGACCGAGGGACGAATGGCACCTCGACCCGGGGGCCTCGCCCGCTTCATCGCCCCCGCCGTCCGCCCCGCCGCCAGCAGGAGAAAAGGGATGAGCGGCGAGATTCTTCAGATAAAAGACATCTCCGAGATGCCGCTCATCAGCCGCGAGGCGCCCGCGCCAGGGGAGGACGCCCCCACCGCCGCCCTCGTATCGCTGGGCTGCGCGAAAAACACGGTGGACAGCGAAATCATGCTCGCCGCCCTCGCCCGCGCGGGCTACCGGCTCGTGGCCGACGCCTCGGAGGCCCGGGTCGCCATCGTCAACACCTGCGGCTTCATCGAGGACGCCAAGCGCGAATCCATCGACGCGATCCTCGATCTCGCCCGCCTCAAGGAAGAGGGGCCCCTCGAAACGCTCGTCGTCGCGGGCTGCCTGGCCGAGCGCTACCGGGGGGAGCTGGCCCAGGGCCTCCCCGAGGTGGATCTTTTTCTCGGAACCAGAGAATACGACCGCATCGCGGAAATCCTAGCCGAAAAATCGAACGGCGCGATGCCCGCAAGAGAAGCCTTCTCGGACACCCTCATGGATTACAGCCGGCGGCTCCCGAGGGTGCTCTCCGAGCCCGGCCCGAGCGCCTATCTCAAGGTCGCCGAGGGGTGCTCGAGGCCCTGCACCTTTTGCGTCATCCCCCGTTTCAGGGGGCGGTTCCGCTCGCGCCCGCCGGAGCACATTATCGAGGAGGCCGGGGCCCTCGCCGCCGCCGGGGTGAAGGAGATAAATCTTCTCGCCCAGGAGATCACAAGCTACGGAACCGACCTCGGCGAGGGGCTGTCGCTGGCCGGTCTTCTTGAACAGTTGAACGAAGTCGAGGGCCTGCGCTGGATACGCATTCTCTACAACTACCCGCGCGGGGTGACGGACGATCTCCTCGCCGCCATCCGCGATCTCCCAAAGGTGGTGGAATACATCGACATGCCGCTTCAACACATCGCAACGTCGGTGCTCACCGCGATGCGGCGGGGGATCGACGAGGCGAGGACGCGCGAGTTGATTGAGCGAATGCGCAGGGCTGTGCCCGGCTGCGCGCTCCGGACGACGATGCTCGTCGGGTTTCCGGGCGAGAGCGAGGAGGATTTCAAGACCCTGCTCGATTTCACCGCCGAGGCGCGCTTCACCCGGCTCGGGGCGTTCGCCTTCTCGCCCGAGGAGGGCTCCATCGCGGCCCGGCTTCCGGACCCTGTGCCACGCGAGATTGTTCGCGAGCGTCTCGCCCGGCTGCTCGCGCTTCAGGAGGGGATACAGACCGGGGCGAACGAGGCGCTGATCGGCGGGCGGGCGGAAGTCCTCGTCGAGGACATCAGCGCCGAGGGGCTCCTGAGAGGGCGCACCCGCCACCATGCCCCCGAGGTGGACGGCGAGGTTTTCCTGCACGAAACAGAGGCCGCCCCCGGCGATATCATCGAGTGTGAGATCATGGACACCGACGGGGTGGACCTCATCGCCCGGGGGGTTTGAGTGAATATTTTGACGAAATTTTCGATGAAATTATTTGGAGACAACCCCCTATGCTCGCTTTGCTGATGAAACGCCCGCCGCTGATCGCCCTGCTCTGCCTGCTCGGGGGGCTTTCGGTGAACTCCCAGCTCTCCCCCGGGCCGCCGGTCAGCGGGTTTTTCCGAGGATTGGGAATTCTGCCAATCGGGATGGGCATCTGGTTGGTGATCAAGGCGGTCCAGACCTTCGAGCAGCGAGGCACCACCCACAAGCCCGAGGAAACGCCCTCCACACTCATCACCGATGGGCCCATGCGCGTCTCGCGCAACCCGATGTACATGGGGATGGCAATGCTCCTGGCGGGAATCGGCTGGCTGATGGTGTCGACGCCGGTGATGCTCTCGGGGCTCGTTTTCGCCTTGATCGTTCAGAAATATTTCATCCTGCCCGAGGAGGAGACGCTCAAGGACCTCTTCGGCGACGAATACATGGCCTACCGAAGCCGCGTCAGGAGATGGCTCTAGGCTCCGGGTGAATCATTCCGTTGTTTTTAAAACTCCGCACCCTTGAAAAAGGAGACCCGTGATGCCCCGCGTCCCCGAAGTGCCCGACGCGCCCGATGACCCTCTCGCGAGGGAGCTGTTCGAGCGCCAGATCGAAAACGAGGGTTTCGTTTTCAACACATCGAGGGTCTACGGCCACCGGCCCACCATCATGCGCGGGCTTGGCCGGCTTCAACAGGGGGTGGACGAGTCGGGCCTGCTCGGCGGGGACCTCAAGGCGCTCGTCAACGTGCGCGTGGCCTCGATCAACGGGTGCCCGTTCTGAATGGACATCCATTCGTCCCGTGGGATGAAAGAGGGCGTCACGCTCGAAAAGATCGCGGCGCTCGACAGCTATGCCGACGACCCGCGTTTTTCCGCCCGCGAACGCGCCGCGCTCGATTTCGCCGAGCGAATGACGCGGACCGATCTCGATGTCACCGACGAGGTCTTCGCCGCGGCGCGGGAGGAATTCAGCGTAGAGGAAATGGTCGAGCTGGCCGGGGTGATCGCGCTCGAGAATTTCCGCTCGAAATTCAACAACGCCTTCCGCATCGAGGCGCAGGGTTTTTGCGCCATCCCGGAAAAGAACGGTTGAGATAAATGGACGCGGCGACGATTTTCCTGAACCGCCTCGAAGCCTACGGCCAGCGGCTCGGCGAGGTGATGGACGACATCACCGACGAGGACCTAAGCCATCAGCCCGGCCCGGACGACAACCCCATCGGCTGGCTCATGTGGCACATGACCCGCTTCGAGGACGCCACCATCGCCTGTATCGAGGGCGCCCCGCAGGTCTGGGTCGAAAACAGCTGGCACGAGCACTTCGGGCTCCCCGAGGCCCCCGGCGACACCGGCGCGGGCCACACGATTGAGCAGGTCCGCGCCTTCCGCGCCACCTGTGAAACGCTCACCGGCTACGCCGCCGCCGTGCGCGAGCGGACGATCAAGTGCCTCTCGCGCCTCACGCCCGGGGACCTCGATGAAGTAATCGACGATTTCGCCCACGGCTCCCGTCTACCCACAGGCGATATCCTCGCCCGCGCCTTCGGCGACACCGTCACCCACATCGGCCAGATCTGCTACATCCGCGGCCACCTCAAAGGCTGGGGGAAGTACGGGAGGTAGGGAAAAATGGAAACACTGGTTGTCGGCCTGGGAGGAGTAATAATTGGCTCCCTCATCGCCAACTGGTTTACCAAGCGGCGCGAACAATCCCAACGTCGCCATGACTTTATCGAAAAGCATCTTAAAAAATTCTACTCACCACTTTTAGGCCTTCGTAGTGAAATCAAAATGCTGAGTGAACTCAGGTTGAAAATTAGTAATATTTCAGGGAAGGCTTGGCCGGAGGGTGTTGCAGAAGCCCGCGAAAGAGGCGGCATAGATGCCGTCGGAAATTTCAGTGCAACCGAAGGTCCTGAATTCAAAAAACAAGTCGAATACAACAACCAACAACTTACAGAAAAGCTTCTCCCCGCCTATCGGAAGATGGTCGAAGTTTTCCGCGACAATCTTTGGCTGGCCGATGAAGAAACCAAAGTTTATTACGGCGAACTGGTTGAATTTATCGAAATTTGGAATCGATCGCTTGCGAAATCACTTCCACGCGAAGTGCTTCAACGCATCGGCCATAGCGAAGAAAAACTCTTCCCGTTTTATGAACATTTACAAGACAAGCACGACGAGCTTCGTGGAAAGTTAGCAAGCGGAGAAGCTTAGGAGGCTATGGTGGGGGAACAAAACCGCTAATCCGCCCGAGAGCTTTAATCAACACCTAACAATACCTGGAAACATTACCTTTTCTTGTTACCGTGGCGATAAACGGCGGTGAGTTCTTCTCTAAAAAACGGAGCATCCGGGGAAGGGCTGTAGCGAATACTTCGCCCATTTCTTCGCCTCTCATTTCTCCCGCAGTAAGAACAAATGCGGCGACACCCGCATCCATCAAGGCATTTATCTCAAGTTTTCTGTTTCTGATTCTTTTATCTTTCGTCAGGACAACCCAGCCGCGCCTTCCAACTTATGGCAGCCATATGACATCTTCAACACTTTGATCGAAATGATCGATCAACACTTCGACCACTGCGCCTTGGGCTACAAGGGCGGACCGGACCTTTTGCGTACCCAGGGAATGATCAAGAAAAAAGGTGGGTGGTTTAGGCGGCTTCGACGCGGAGTTCACACCGGATCGCTTCGAGGATTTCACTCGCGCCTCGTTTGTAGTCTTCCGCTAGCTCTTCGATGGATTCCCCGGCCTTGCATCTCTCGGCGATTACTGATGTGGGGATGCCAGTACCGACAAGAACTGGCCGGCCAAAAGATACGGCAGGATCGATAACCACGGTCCTCGGTTCGCCCATTTCCCGCCTCCTCGTAAACGGGAAGAGCCTTACGGGAAATCCGTCACCGCCCCGGTCTATTCTTTCCAAATAAGACTCGATTATCGGCCTCATCGCCGTCTGGCCTTCTTGAGTCACATTCACCAGCTTTTCATATTCGGAAATAAACAAATCAACTCCATTCATCTCAAAGCTTTGTTCAAGCAAAGGCCGATCTGAACTAAATTCTCGCTTCAGATAATCAATCGCTCTCCTGACGTTCTGTAATTTAATTCCAAAATCACGGCGGATCGAGTCCAAAATATGAGCTTCAACCAGATTATTAAAGGAAAGGAGATTCTCCCTTTTGTCCGGCAGGCGAATTACGGATTTGAAAATTTGCTGTTTTCCGTTCGACACATACCTCTGCCCCAGTACCCATGCCCGAAGAGTGGTTATGGGCATGCGCAGGCATTGAGCCGCCTCCGGGATCACGTAGCTGGGAGTTTCGCGTGGGTCATTTTTGCCGGTGAATGTCATTCTTCCTTTAGCTTTAATCATACGAAATCTGCTTTTCTATCTTGGGCAGAAGGGAGATTATCTCACTAATCTAAACACCAAGATCTTATCATTATAAAATAAGCAAATGCGAGTCTGAAATCCCCCTTGCGCTACGGCCCCACCGCCCCCACAATGCGCGGCTCGCGGACAGAGCGCGGGTCCGAAATATCTTCTCAATGATTCGATCAGGCGGGCACGGGATGAGCGGCGAGAAAACCGCCCCAAGGGGCATCTACTACGGCTGGTACATCCTGGCGGCGGTGTTTATTTTCCGCCTGTTCGGGGGAGGGCTCCGCAACTCCTTCGGGGTATTCTTCAAGCCCATCCTTGAGGAGCTCGACGTGAGCCGGGCGGCGCTCTCGCTGCCGGTGGCGGTCTCGCTGGTTCTCTTCGGAATCTCCCAGCCCATCGGCGGGCTGTTGATCAACCGCTACGGCTCGCGGACGATCATCTCCCTGGGCGTCGCCCTGACCGGGCTCGCCATTTTCGGGATGAGCCAGATCAGCACGATCTGGGGCATCTACTTTTTCTACGGCATCGTCCTGGGCATGTCGGGCCTCGGAAACAGCGCCACCGCCGTCACCCCGATGCTCTCGCGCTGGTTTGAGGAGCGGCGGGGACTCGCCTTCTCCATCGCGGCCAGCGGCGCGAGCCTGGGCCAGTTGCTAGTCATCCCGGCCCTGGCGCTCATGCTGGCCGCCCTGGGCTGGCGCACGACGTTTTTCTGGTCGGGCGCCGCCGTGCTCGTCATCATCGTCCCGATGTGCTTCTTAATGATCAAGAACCGGCCCGAGGACATGGGTCTCACTTCGGCGGACGCCCCTGCCGGCGGGGCCAAGGTCTTCCGCGTCGTTCCCTACGACCTGCCCTGGGTGCAGTGCCTCCACAAAAAGCCCTTCATCCTCCTACTCTCGAGCTTTTTCACCTGCGGATTCACGGTGACGATCATCGCCGTTCACTGGATACCCTTCGCGAGTGATATGGGTTTCTCGCCCGCCGTGGCGGCGACGGCCTTCGCCGTGGGCGGGGCGCTGAACACGGTCGGGGTCCTGGTGACCGGGCCGCTTTCGGATAAATACGGACGCAAGGTGCCGCTCAGCCTGGTCTACCTGCTCCGCTGCTCGGGTTTTTTGCTTTTTATTTTCTTCAAAAACGACCTGACGGTATGGATGACCCCGATGATCGTCGGGCTATCGTGGATCGCGACGGTGCCGCTCACCTCGGCGCTGACCGGGGATTTCTTCGGGGCCAAGAATGTGGGCGTGCTCTTCGGGCTGATCTCGGTGAGTCATCAACTCGGCTCGGGCCTGAGCGCCTGGCTGAGCGGCTATATTTTCGACGTGACGGGTAGCTACGATCTCGCCTTCGCGATGGCCGCCTATCTCTGCGTCCAGGCGGCGGTGATCGTCTACCTCATCGACGAGAAGGAAACCCGCCAGACCGGTGACCCCCAGCCCCAGCCCGCCTGATTCCCCTCGCGGGCGCCTCACCCGGGTTTCCAATTACCGACTCGAAATTACCGGCTCGCGAATCAAATAGCGCATCCAATCACCCCCGAACCAATCTCCCGCGCCGATCCAAGCAAAGCAGGACCGGCTCAGGAGGCGGAGCTCTCCTCGGCTTCGATCCCGGTGGGGGCGGCGGGTTTTTCGCCGCCGAGGTATTGGAGACCGATCATGGTCGCCATGAGGATGGTCCCGGCGACTTTCATCCAGGTCACGTAGAAGAACAAAAGCGCCCCCGCCAGAGCGAAGACGATTCTCTCCCACATCAGCAGATTACGCCGCATATACCCCTCGAGCGCCGCCGAGGTGCAGAAAAAGCCCATGAAACCCGACACCCAGATGATGGCGATAGAGATCCAGGCGGCATCCTTGTCGATCAGGATCGGCGTGTACGCCATCAGGAAGGGAACGATGTAGAGCGCCTTCGCCAGCTTGAGCGAGGCGAAGCCCGTGCGCATCGGGTCAGCCCCGGCGATGCCCGCCGCGATGAAGGCGCCCAGCGCGAAGGGCGGGGTCAACGAGGCGTCCTGGCTCAGCCAGAGAATCATGAGGTGGGCGCTGAGCAGAGGCACCCCGAGTTCGACCAGCGCGGGCACCGCCAAAATCGAAAGCAGCACGTAACTCGCCGTGATCGTCATCCCCATTCCCATGATGTAGCTCGCCATGGCGCACAGCACGATGGCCACCGGCAGCGCGGTCCCGGTGATTCCGAGGGCCTGATCCAGAAAACCCGCGTAGCCCAGGATAATCGCCGAAAACTTGATCCCCAGGCCGGGCATCGACACCCCGGCGAGCACGATCCCCATCACCCCGGCCGTCACCCCGATGATGAGGGAGTTGATCGCCCCCTGCTCGAGCCCGGCTATCACCCTCGGCGAGGAGAGCACTACCGTAGCGGTGACCGCCCAAAAAATCGTCTCGTAGAAACCAAAACCCAACCCCGGAAGGATGGCGAGCACCCCCGCCCCGGCGATGAGGGGCCAGTTCTCCAACAAAAAACCGCCCGGCGGCCCGGCCTTCGCCTCCGCGAGAAATGCGGCCTCCCCGGCCTCGGCCTCCTCGGGGCTTTTTCCCGAGTCCAGCATCTCCTTGCGGTGTCTGGCGGCGCGGAACTCGAGCCGATCCGAGCGCGTGCTCCAATCAGGAACCCCCAGAAGATTCGCGACGACCGGCGGGAAAGCGATCAGGCGCGTGTCGTGGCGGAAGAAGCCCAGCACCATCGCCAAGATGATCGCCCAGAGCGCCGCGTCGAAGGGAGAGCGCCCGACCATCAGCCGGAAGATGAGAAGCGCCACCGGGAGCAGCAGATAGCCGTCTTTTTTCAAAAGAGGCATGAGCTCAGGGAGCTCTTCCTTGGGCAGCCCGTGAATTCCGTCCATGCCGGAGCGGAAATGAACCGACATGTAGACCGCGAAGTAGTACATCAACGCGGGGACGAGGGAGATCAGCGCGATCCAGCCGTAGTCCGTCTCGGTGAACGCGGCCACGAGGAACGCGGCGGAACCCATCACCGGGGGGAGAAGGTGGCCGCCGATTGAGGAAACCGCCTCGACCGCCGCCGCGTAGTGGGGCTTGTAGCCCGCCCGCTTCATCAGCGGGATCGTGAAAGTTCCGGTGATGACGATGTTGGCCGCGGCGCTGCCCACTATCGAGCCCACGAAGGCGCTCGAGACGACGGAGGCCTTCGCCGCCCCGCCCCGGAGCCGGCCCACGAGGGCGTAAGCGAGGTCAACGAAAACGTCGCCCACCTTGGTTTTCTCGAGAAACACCCCGAACAGGATGAACA
>JAPYQX010000306.1 GCA_029937135.1 Nitrospinota bacterium | reverse complement strand
GTGGTGGGTGGTATCGGGGCGAATCGCGAGAACCCGGCGTCTTTTTTCTACGACAACCTTATGATGGGGGTCCAGCTTCTTGATTTAGCGTACCGAAAGGGCGTGGATAAAATGGTCATGATCGGGACAGTCTGTTCTTATCCCAAAATTTGTCCCATACCGTTTCGCGAGGAGGATATCTGGAACGGGTATCCCGAGGAGACCAATGCCCCATACGGGTTGGCAAAGAAAATGCTGATTGTGCAATCGGACTGTTATGCCCGCCAGTATGGTTTTAATTCCATATCCCTTGTTCCCACGAATCTCTACGGGCCCAGAGATAATTTCGACCCCAAATCAAGCCATGTGATTCCCGCCATGATTTTGAAATGTTTCGAGGCGATGGAGGAGGAAAAAGAGGAGATTGTTCTTTGGGGAACGGGAAGTCCCACCCGGGAATTTCTTTACGTAGATGATTGCGTCGAAGGAATTCTTCTCGGTGCGGAACACTACAACGAGACTCGGCCGGTGAATCTTGGATCGGGAACGGAAATTTCGATCAAAGATCTTTCCAATCTGATTGCAAAACTCACTGGATTTGAGGGAAAAATCCGGTGGGACGATTCAATGCCCGATGGGCAGCCGCGTCGATCCGTCAGTGTTGATCGGGCCGCGAAATTCGGGTTTCGTGCACAAACAAGCTTCGAGCATGGCCTGAAAAACACAATCGAATGGTTTAGAAATCAAAGACAGGGATAATGGCCGCTATAACTTCTCCTGAAAAATTCAACATATTTTCCAGGCTATACGCACGCCGAAAGTTTTTCGACAAGCAGGCGGCTGATCGGGAAAAATGGAAATCATCCGGCGCTTTCTACCGCGCCGCGATGGAGAATTATTGCCGCCAGCTTATTCCCGCTGGCCGGCGGGTTCTGGAAATCGGTTGCGCGGAGGGAGATTTGCTGGCGGCTGTGCAACCTTCCTTTGGCGTTGGTGTGGATATCAGCTCCGAAGCGGTCAAGGCGGCATCCCGTAAAAATCCTGGTCTCCGGTTCGTGGCAGGCTACGCGGAGCATCTTCCGCTCGAGGGCCCTTTTGACTACATCATTATTTCCGATGTCATCGGATTGCTCGATGATGTTCAGAAAGCGTTTGAGCAACTTAGGGGAGTGATGCACTCCGAAACCCGGATTATCATTACTTATTACAATTTTTTGTGGGAGCCCATAATCAAGTTGGCTGAGAAGTTCGGATTTAAGCAACCCATTGGCGAGCGAAATTGGCTGGCTCCCTCCGATCAGGAAAACATGTTGTTCTTGGCTGATCTGGAGGTGGTCCGGCGGGCCAATAAAATTATGGTGCCCATTCATATCCCGGGAATTTCATGGTTTTTTAACCGAGTTCTCTCGCATTGGCCGTTGATTCATCGTCTCTGCCTTGTTCATGTCCTCGTGGCCCGTCTGGGTCCTCAGCCCGTCGAAGCGAAGGACTATTCGTGCTCGATTATGATTCCGACCCGAAACGAGCGGGATAATATCCAAGAGTTGGTGGATCGCATTCCGAAGCTGGGCCCACACACACAGCTCGTGTTTGTCGATGGAAATTCGACGGACGGCACGGTCGAGGCGATTGAGGCCGTCATCGCCCGGGGACGGGAAGATACGGAAATTCTTTTGATTCATCAGGGCGCGGGAGTAGGAAAAGGTGACGCCGTCCGAAAAGGATTTGCCGCCTCGACGGGCGATATCCTGATGATACTGGACAGCGATATATCCGTGGCCCCGGAGGATTTGACCAAGTTCTACCGGGTCCTGGCGGAGGGGAAGGGAGAATTTGCCAACGGCTCCCGCCTTGTTTATCCGCTTGAGGACCAGGCGATGCGGACCCTCAATATTCTGGGGAACAAGGCGTTTAGCCTCTTGTTCACCTGGCTTCTGGGGCAACCCTTCAGTGATACGCTGTGCGGCACCAAGGTCATTCTCAGGGAAACCTACAATACCCTCGCCGCAGAACGAAAATATTTCGGCGATTTCGATCCTTTCGGCGATTTCGATCTGATATTCGGGGCGGTTCGCCTGAATTTGAAAATTGTCCAGGTGCCCATTCGTTACTATGCGCGCACATACGGGACGACCAAAATCAGCCGTTTTCAACACGGCTGGCTACTGCTCCGGATGTGCTGGGTGGCGGCACGAAAACTCAAATTCATTTAAAAGGCGGCGCCAGCTGAGCTAGCGTCCCGCGCCGTGCGGTCATTCCGGAATTCCTGAAAACCTCGCGAGATTTCATCGAAGATCCCGCGCCAATGGCCATTCCAATAATTTCTGAAATGGAAGAGGCATTCCGGGACCGGAGTGCGGAAGCACAGGGGGAGTCGTGCCTACATCCGCTGATGAACGGCTTGCGAGGCACCGTGAGGTGTGGGAATCCAAACCGCTTCTTCGGGAATTATACGGCGAATGGTTCGAGATGATCGCCTCTCATCTGGGCCCTGGTTCGACGGTCGAAATTGGGAGCGGTCCGAGCCGATTCGCCGAATTTCAAAAAGAGGTGATCACGACCGATATCGTCTCGGTACCATGGATCGATCTTGTGATGGATGCAGCGCGAATCCCGCTCAAGGATAATTCCGTCGGGAATCTCGTTATGCTGGATGTTTTCCACCATATTGAAAATCCCGGCAATTTTCTGGATGAAGCGGAGCGGGTACTTTCTCCGGGCGGGCGGGTAATCATGGTGGAACCATATGTCTCCCCTTTTTCTTACCTAGTATACAACTTTATTCATGAAGAGGCGGTGAATATGAAGGAAGATCCGTTCACGCCAGCGGAGCCCTCGGGTCAATCCCTCCCGTTTGATGGGAACGGAGCGCTACCGACCTTGACCTTCTGGCGCCGTGCTGATCGTTTCAAGGAAAGATGGCCCGGCCTGGAAATTTCACGAAAAGAATTGTTCAGCTTCATCCTCTATCCCCTCAGCGGCGGATACGGATTTCCGGGGTTGATCCCCCGCGGTTGTGTGCCGTTGGTGAGGCTAATCGAAAAATCACTGCGCCCTTTTTCCAGGTTGCTTTCTTTTCGAACGCTTGTGGTGTTGAACAAACTTTAGTGGATAAAAAAGCTCAATCCCCCAAACGAATAGGCTTTTGCGACCCGATCAGGCATTTTTCCTGAAGATACCCCAAATAGCCTGAAAGAAACGATACGGTTGGTTCGAAAGCTGGCCATGGTTAGCATTCATGATATTACAATCAGTAAATTTGTCCCTTACCCGGGATCAGTTCATTTCCAGACCCTTCTGAAAAAAAGAAAATTACACTTGATGATCAATACTTCCTGTCGCCGCTTGATTTTTACACAGACAAATCAACTTCTTATTGCGATGAGGTTAGTGATCGATCCCTGTACTGGTGGATGATCTGGATGTTTTTAAATTTTTATATTATTTCATTTTGTCTGCGCCCTTGGCGTGTGTTGAGAAGTTTTGTGACATATTTCACGAAGGGTGTTGAGGAAACTCGGTATATGAGGTGGTTTGCTGATAGATTTGTTATGCGAAAAAAATGGCGAAAAAATTTGAGAAAAGGTATGGCGGCGCCTACTAAAATACGGGAAGGATAAATAATGTCAGTGATAACTAATTGAGGGATTTTTTTGTGAATCGTACCTCCCTTTTAACTATAGGGCACCTCTAAAAACCTCCCCTCTTTCATCTCTGATGTGATCCAATGAGGCATCCCGCCCCGGA
>JAPYQX010000305.1 GCA_029937135.1 Nitrospinota bacterium | reverse complement strand
CCGCCGTATTGCCCGCCCCGCAACTTGGCGAATACGGTGTCCGGAGGCTCGGGTCCCTCCGCGTCGATGCCCTCGGCCCGAAGATCCCCGACGGCGGGCGCGATCTCACTGGCCTCCTCGGCCCCGAAAAGACCGTTCTCGCCCGCATGCGGATTCAGCCCCGCCACGGCGATCCGCGGGGGCCGGCCGTCCAGCCTCTCAAGCGTCCGGGCCAGGAGGCGGCCGACGTAGAGAATCCGCCGCCGCTTCACGCGCCGCAACGCCTCCCGGAGGGAGCAGTGGGTCGATAGGTGGGCGATGCGCATCCGCCCGTGGGCAAGCATCATCACCGGCTTCCCCTCCCCCAGGAGATGGGCCAGAAGTTCGGTGTGCCCCGGAAAAGGGTAGCCGCCCGCCTGAAACGCCTCTTTATGGATTGGGCCGGTCGCCATCGCCGCAACCCTCCCTGCCCGGGTCAGGCGCACGGCGACCTCGATATAAGCGCCCGCGGCACGGCCCAGGCTGGCCCGGACCCTGCCAAACACTCGGTCCCTCGCGGCGACATTGGCCAGATCGAGCACCGGCGTGACGCCAGACGGGCCGGTTCCCTCCAGAGCAGTTCCCTCCAGAGCGGCTCCCTCGAGGACCTCCGGAGAAACGGGGACCAGGCGCCCTGGCAGGCGCATTTTTTTTGCGTGAAGCCTGAGCACTTTCAAATCGCCCACGATCAAGGGAACACAACCTCGAAGCACACGCGAGGAGCGCACCGCCTTGAGGCAAACCTCGGGCCCCACCCCGGAGGGGTCCCCCATCGTGATGGCCACCAAGGGCAATTTTTTCATCCGCAATCCTCTTTGCGCGCCGCGCACCGGCGTGCCGCGAATTTGATCGTAGGCATTCGTGCGCCGGGGAAAACCATGCCGCCGGGCGGCGCGATTATTGACATGGTTATACCCCAGGCGGCAGGATAGATGGACCGCCGCACCAACCCAAGGAGGCTCCTTTGTCCGCAAATCAAGGCGCCAGCGCCGCCAAGACGCTGGCGGCGATCAAGACCCTCGGCTTTACCCATGTCCTGGTCATCCCCGATTCCGAGAGCGCACGGCTTTACACCGCTATCAACGAAGACCCTGATATCGACCTGATCCAGCCCACACGCGAGGGCGAGTCGATAGCCATCGCCGCGGGCCTATGGACGGGCGGCCAGAAACCACTCGTCCTCATCCAGAACACCGGGTTCATGGAGGCGGGCGACGCTCTCCGCGGTTGTGGAATGGGCCCACGGGTCCCTCTTCGGCTCATGGTTGGCTGGCGCGGCTACGGCGGCGCCATGGCGGAGAAACTTCCCATCGACTCGGCCTACACCTACACAGAACCGCTGTTGAAGGCCTGGGGGATACCCTACTGGCCCCTGATGAGCGACGACGATCTGCCCGCCCTCGAGCAAATGGACCGCACGGCCGAGGAAACATCGATGCCCGCCGCCGTCATCACCGGCTACGCCTTCACCGAATAATTAAAGGAATCCCCATGATCGAACGCATGGACCTGTTTCGCGCCGTTCACGCTCGGCGCACCGACGAGATCACCGTCCTCACCATGTCGGCGACGCTCCAGTATCCCCTCGTCTCGGACCACGAACTCGACTTCGATTTTCTCGCCTTTGGCATGGGCCATGCCGGCGACTTCGGGCTGGGCCTCGCCCTCGCCCGGCCCGAGCGGAAGGTCATCGTCTTCAAGGGTGACGGCGGCCAGTTGATGAGCCTGGGGTCGCTCGTCACGTTGGGGCGCTATGCCCCGGGGAACCTGCTCGTCCTTTTTCTCGAGAACCGGGTCTACGAGCAGACCGGCTCCCAGTCCTTCTCGGACCGCGTGGACTTCGACACCCTCGCGCGCGGCGCGGGAATCGAGGGCGGCGGCGCGACGGGCAAGGGAAAGATCGAGCGCATCGAGACCATCGAGGCCTTCGAGGAGGCCCTCCCCCGCCTCCTCACCGAGGAGGGGCCCCACTTCGTCATCTGCCCCGTCGTGAATCACGAGCACGTTCCCCCGACGAGCCACACCAACCACGCCGGTAGGATTCAGAAATTAAGAAAAGGCCTGGGCCTGCCCGCCGGGGGATGATTCCCGTTTCTGTTTCCTGATTCATCTCCGTGTCATATGGCGCGTCTCCCCCAAAAAAAGCCCCGCCGTTTTACGGCGGGGCCATGAAAAATCAGCGCCTTCAAGCGGCGACTCTTCAAATTTCAATCACCGGTTAATCCACCCGGCTACGTCATCAACACAACCTTCCCCAGGAACTTTCCGCTGAGAACAAGCTCGTGGGCCTCGCCGGCCGCCGCGAGCGGGAGTTCCTTGCCGATATGGGGCCGGATGGCGCCATCCTCGAGAAGGGGGGTGAGGCGCCGGATAATTCCGGGGAGGTGCGGGGTGAGGTGCCCTGACGAGAGGGCGATGACCCGCGCGTCGCGCCCCATGGCCGCCCGGATGGGAAATGAAATTTCGCCATCCTTACCGGTGCCCGTTCCAACAATCACGATTTTTCCATTCACGGCGATAAGAGAGAGATCGGCGGCGAGATTGTCCAGTGCGGCGTTTTCGACGATGGCCTCGACCCCCCTGCCGCCCGTCTCCTCCATCACCCGGGCGGCGACATCCTCCTCGCGGTAGTTGATGACGGCATCGGCCCCCGCCTTGAGGCAAAAATCCCCTTTTTCCCCCGAAGACACCGTAGCGAGAACGCGGCAACCCATCCGCCGGGCGAGCTGGATCGCCAGATGACCGACGCCGCCCGCCCCGCCCTGGATAAGGACGGTCTCACCCGGACCCGCCTCGGCCTTGATGACAAGAGCGTTCCAGGCCGTGACCAGCGGAATCGGTAGCGACGCGCCCTCCTGAAAACTCATGCTCTCCGGCAAAATTCCGGCCGTGGGAGCGGAGATAACGCCCTTTTCGGCATATCCGCCCGTCACGGAGCGGCCCCAGACCCTGTCGCCCGTCTTGAACTCCTCCACGCCCTCGCCCACCGCCTCGACCTCGCCGGCGATGTCCGAGCCGCAGATAAAGGGGCGCGGGATTCCCTTCGAGCGGGGGTTCTCGCCCGAGCGGATTGAAATTTCGAGCGGGTTCACCCCCGCCGCCCGCACGGAAACCAACACCTGCCCCGGCCCCGCCTTGGGGTCGGGCACATCCTCGACCACCAGAGGATGCTCAAGTCCGAGTTCGTGAACGCTGGCTGCTTTCATGGCGTGAGCACCACCTTTCCGAGGAACTTCCCGCCCAGGACCACCTCGTGCGCCTTGTTGGCGGATTCGAGCGGCAGCGCCTGATCGATGTGTACCTTGAGGGAGCCCTCTTCAAGCACCGGCGTGAAGCGGCGGACCACCTCGGGCATTTTCGGAAAAAGATTCACCACCGCCAGCCCCAGGACGCGGGCGTCCTTCATCATGACCGACGGCACCCTGAACTCCGCCTGGGGGCCCTTGCCGGTTCCCGTGCCGATGACGATGATGCGGCCGTCCACGCGAATTGCGTCGAGATCCTTGTCGAAATTATCACAGGCGGCCAGTTCGACGACGACATCGACCCCCCGGCCGCCGGTGATCTCCATGCAGCGCTCGGCGAAATCCTCCTCGCGGTAATTGATCGTGGCGTCCGCGCCCAGGCTCTCGCAAAAATCGGCCTTCTCCTTGGAGCTCACCGTAGCGATCACCTGACACCCAAACCGCTTGGCGAGCTGGATCGAGGCG
>JAPYQX010000304.1 GCA_029937135.1 Nitrospinota bacterium | reverse complement strand
CAACTCGTCCGCTCGCGCCTGAGAGGCCTTCAGGGGCTCGTCCTCGAATTCAATCACGACCTTCCGATGCTCCTGGACGGGCCCTACCCCTGGATGATCAAACAGCGCATCCGGGGAAAGCAGGGCCATTTGAGCAACGTGGACGCAGCCAGCCTCCTCGGAGAAATCGCATCCCCGGATCTCGAATGGGTGATTTGCGCCCATATGAGCCAGGAAAACAATGAAAAGGAAATTATCGTTCACGAAGCCCGCGGGGCGCTCGCCGGCGTCTCCAGCCTGCCGGGCCGCCCCTCCATGGCTCTGCTCCATGTGGCGTCGCAGATTGAGCCGACCCCCCTTTTCGGGCCGGCCGGACTGCTGACACCCGGGATAAACAACGGGGAGGACCTGCCGTGATTCCGCGCTATACCCGGCCCGAAATGGGCCGAATCTGGGAAGAGAAAGAAAAACTCCAGCGTATGCTCGACGTTGAAATCGCCGTGTGCGAGGAACTCGCCGCCCGCGGTGAGATACCAGCCGAGGCTCTCGAGGCGATTCGCTCGAAATCCTCTTTCGACCCCGAACGCATCCGCGAGATCGAGCGGGTGACAAAACACGATGTCATCGCCTTCCTCACGAACGTCGCGGAAAACGTGGGACCCGCCTCCCGCTTCATCCACCTGGGCCTGACGAGCAGCGATGTACTCGACACCGGGCTCGCCCTTCAACTGGTCTCGGCGGCCGGGCTCATCATCGACGCTCTCTCGGAGCTCCAGGACACCCTCAAGCGGCGCGCCATCGAGCACCGCCGCACCACCATAGCGGGCCGCTCACACGGTATGCACGCCGAACCGACCACGCTGGGCCTCAAAATCGCCGGCTGGTTCACCGAGTTCGAGCGGGCCGAGGAGCGAATGAAAAGCGCGCGCGAGGCCGTCCGCGTGGGCCAGATATCCGGGGCCGTGGGTGTCTGCCCCCACATCCCGCCCGATGTGGAGGAGGCCATCTGCCGCCGCCTGGGCCTCCGGGTGGACCCGGTGAGCTCCCAGATCATCCAACGCGACCGCCACGCGGAATACATGACGGCCCTCGCGCTCATCGCGGCGAGCATCGCCCGCGTCGCGACCGAGGTTCGCCACCTCCAGCGCACCGAGGTTGGCGAGGCCGAGGAATTTTTCAGCCCGGGCCAGAAGGGAAGCTCGGCCATGCCCCACAAGCGCAATCCGGTCGTCTCCGAGCAGCTTTCCGGGCTCAGCCGCCTGGTTCAGTCGAATGCGATGGCCGCCCTTCAGAACGTGCCCCTGTGGCATGAGAGGGACATCAGCCATTCCTCGGTCGAGCGGATTATCGTGCCCGACAGCTCCATTCTCATCGACTATATGCTTCACAAGCTCAACGATTTAATGGACAAGTGGGTGATCTACCCGGAGCGAATGAAAGAGAACCTCGCCCGCTCGGGAGACCTCCTTTCGAGCGAGCACGTCATGCTCGCCCTCATCCGGACGGGGCTCACCCGCGAGGAGGCTTATGGCCGGGTTCAGGGCCCCGCCATGGAGGCCTGGGCTTCGGGGGGCGGCGAGGGATTTCGGGCGAAGCTGGCCACCGACCCCGGCGTCGGCGGCGTCCTGGGGGAGGACACCCTCGCCCAATGCTTTGATTTAGAAGCGCATTTCAAAAACATAGATGCGATATTCGAGCGAGTGTTCGGACCCCATTTCAAGTGATCTCACCGGGCTTTCCTGTGGTAGGATCGCCCCTCGTTGGCGGCCCGGCAGACCCCGGAAAATGGAGCATTCAAAAATGGAACGGCGAAAACAGATTTACGAAGGGAAAGCCAAGATTCTCTACGAAACCGATGATCCCGCATTCCTCATTCAGTATTTCAAGGACGATGCGAGCGCCTTCAACGCCAAGAAGCTGGGAACAATCGTATCCAAGGGCATCTTCAACAACCGGATATCGACCCGGCTCTTTCAGGAAGTCGAGAACAACGGCATTCCCACCCACTTCGTCAAAAACCTCTCCGAGCGGGAAATGCTGGTGAAGCGGGTCGATATCATCATGGTCGAAATCGTCCTCAGAAATATCGTCGCGGGCAACCTCGCCAAGCGGATGGGCTTCGAGGAGGGGAAACGCCTCCCTCATCCCATCATCGATTTGCACCTTAAAAACGATGCGCTCGACGATCCCCTCATCAACGAGGACACGGTTTCCGCCTTCGAGCTGGGCTCCCGGGAGGAAATGGCCCAGGCGCGGGAGTACGCCTTCAAGGTCAACATTATCCTTACGGAATTTTTCTCGGGCCGGAATATCGACCTGGTTGATTTCAAGCTCGAATTCGGCCGCTGCCGCGCCGAGGGCGGGAAAATGCTCCTCGCCGACGAGATCACCCCGGACGGCTGCCGGCTCTGGGAAAAGGGCACCGGCCGTAAAATGGACAAAGACAGATTCCGCCGCGACCTCGGGAACATCGAGGCCACATACGCCGAAGTGGACCGGCTCGTGACTTCCTGACCCCCAGCGACTTAAGCGCCTGGCAACCTAAACACAAAATCCGTTTCCGCTCTGGCCCGAACCGGTCCGGAGCCGGATGAACCTCCCGGAGCGAAGCTTGGCAAAGGCGCTCATTTACATCACCTATAAAAATGGCGTGCTCGACCCCCAGGGACTGGCGGTCAAGGGCGCCCTCGCCTCGCTCGGATTCGAGGGCGTGGGTGATGTGCGAGTCGGAAAGTACATCGAAATCGAACTGGCGGACTCTCCGCCGGAAGAAATGAAGGCCCGGGCCGAAAAAATGTGCCGGGACCTTCTGGCCAATCCGGTTATCGAGGATTTCCGAATCGAGTTGCCCGCATCCGATGCGCTGGATGCGCAGGACACTCAATGAATTTCGCCGTCATCGTGTTCCCCGGCTCCAATTGCGATCACGACTGCCACCACGCGGCCGGCACCGTCCTCGGACAATCTGCCTCCCTCATATGGCACAAGGAAGCCGATCTCGGGGATGCGGAGGTCGTCATCGTCCCCGGCGGCTTCAGCTACGGGGATTATCTCCGGGCGGGGGCGATATCCCGCTTCTCCCCCATCATGAAAGCAGTCGCCGCCCACGCGAGGGCGGGCCGCCCGGTTATCGGAATTTGCAACGGCTTTCAAATTCTCACCGAAGCGGGGCTCCTTCCGGGCGCTCTGCACCGAAACGCCTCCCTGCGATTCATCTGTGAAAATGTCCATGTCCGTTGCGAGACGCCGAGAACTTCCTTCACAAGGGATATTCCCGCGGGCGAAACGCTCCGGATGCCGATTGCTCACGGCGAGGGAAATTACTTCTGCGATCCGGACACACTGACGGCGCTCGAGGACAACGACCAGATTGTCTTCAAATACTGCGATGCCGAAGGAAACCTCGAGAGCGCGGCCAACCCCAACGGCTCGCTCGGCCATATCGCCGGTGTCTGCAACCCGGTCGGCAACGTCGTGGGCCTGATGCCCCATCCCGAGCGCGCCTGCGAAGCGGTCCTCGGGGGCGAGGACGGCCTTCGAATCTTTTCATCCGCGCTCGCCGGGGCGGTTTCATGAGACAGGCCGCCGCCGAGCCCGAAACTCACCTCACGACGGCTCTCGAGCATGGGCTCTCGGCGGAGGAGTGGGAGCGCATCCTCAAGGCGCTCGGCCGAAAACCCACCATGACCGAGCTTGGCATCTTCTCGGCCATGTGGAACGAACACTGCTCCTATAAAAGCAGCCGGGTCC